>JBIKWH010000079.1:0-7320 GCA_044356435.1 Vicinamibacterales bacterium | reverse complement strand
CGAAGCCCACGAACAGCCCGCCCACGAACATCCAGACCAGCTTCGCCACGGGCGAGAGCGGCAGCGCGGCGTCGAGCATGCCGACCGACCAGGAGGCCGACCAGCCACCACCGAGTGCGGCCGAGAGCACGCCGCCAAGGACAAGCCCGGCCAGAAACGGCAGGCGCCATTGCCGGCCGCTCAACGTGCGCCCGCGTTGAAAGTAGGGTTGCCGCAGCACGAGGCTGCAGACGTCTTCAAAGCCGCTGGAGATGCCGAGTCGCCGGTTGCCGACCAGGAGCAGCACCAGCGTGATCGCGGCAATCACGGCGCCCGAAAGCGCCCAGTGCCACGCGGGCAGGTTGTTCAGGATGAGGGGCACGTGCTGATCGTATGCGCTAGAGCCATGAGTGGAGCGCGTGCAGATCCGTGATGACGGGCACCGGACGATTGCCGGTCTCTCCGGCGCCCTGCCGCTGCAGCAGGACCGCGCGCATGCCGACGGCCAGTGCGCCCTCGATGTCGTGGGACAGGCTGTCGCCCACCATCACGGCGTGCTCGGCCCTGGCGCCCAGCGCATCCAGCGCGGCGTTGAAGATGCTCGGATGCGGTTTCAGATACCCGTGGGCAGAGGACGACACGGCCACCGAAATCACATCGGCGAGACCGAAGTGCGTCCGGAAGGCGTCGAGCGACCGGTGCGAGTTGGAGACGAGCCCGATCTTGAGACCCGACCGCGCGAGCGCCCGGAGCACCGGCTCCGCGTCGTCATAGAGATGAAAGTGATGGCAGAGCGCCCATTCGTCGTACATCTCGCGGGCGCAGGCATCGAGCGTGGGGCCCTCGCCGCCCATGCCTTCGATGATCGTCCGCGTGTAGCGCACGAACAGGTCGTCGCTGTAGCGGTGGTCGGGGACCTCGAGCAACGGCAGTGCCGCGGCGACCGCGGCGTCGAAGCGCGCGGGGTCGGCGGTAATGCCGTGCGCCCGGCAGAACTCCGCGTAGCCCTCTCCCTGAAACGTGCGTCCCGGGTAGATCAGCGTGAAGTCGACGTCGAAGATGACGGCCTCGGTCACGCCGCCTCGTAGTCGCCGGCGATGACGACCGCCGCACGCGACGGGTCGAGCCAGCGCCGGGCCGCCTCGTGCACGTCCGCGCGTGTGACCGCGCGCAGCAGATCCGCCATCCGTCGATCGTAGTCGGCCCCGAGGCCGAAGAACGCCGCGGTCTGGAGGAAGTTGGCGATCTTCGCGTTGGTCTCGAGTGTCCGCGGCAACGACCCGATCAGATACCGCTTCGTGTCGTCAACCTCCTTGTCGGTGGGTCCCTCCGCGGCAAAACGCGCGAGCTCGTCGTCGATGATCGCGATGGCGCGGTCGACGTTGGCCGGGTTGACGCCGGCGCGGAACGCCAGCGGGCCGGGCACGATGTTGGCGTCGAGCGCGCTGAACACGTAGTAGGCCAGACCCTCGCGTTCCCGGATGCGGTCGCCGATGCGGCCGCCGAGCGCGTAGCGCCCGAGGATGACCTCCATGACCCAGCATGCGTAGTAGCTCGGGTCGGCGCGCAGGATCGTCGTGAAGCCGTAGGCGATGTCCGCCTGCGGTTTGCCCGGCATCGGCACGACGAGACGCTGGCGGGTGGTCGCCGGCACGACTGGCGGAAGCGGAAGCGACGCGGGCTCACGGGCCGGCCACGCGTCGAACGCGCGGGCTGCGACGGCCGCAACGGCGCCGCCGTCCACATCGCCTACCACCACGAGCGAGCAGCCGGCCGGCGTGACGTGCCGGTGGTGAAAGGCGCGCAGGTCGTCTGGCGTGACGCGCTGGGCATCCGCCACCGACCCGCGCGGCCGCGTGCTGTAGGGATGTCCCGGATAGAGCAATCGCAGCAGTCCCTCGTTGGCCATCGCCGCCGGGTTCTCCTCGTCCTGGCGAATGGCGGTCACGATCTCGGCGCGGCGGCCGGTGACCTGATCGTCGGGATACTGCGCCTGACCCAGCAGGTCGGCCATGACCGCGAGTACCGGCTCGACATCCTCGGCGAGACACTGGCAGGTCACGGAAAGCACATGCCGGTTGATCGTGACGGCGAGCGAGACTCCGCGGCTGTCGAGCTCCCAGGCGATGGCGTCGGCAGACCGGCCTGGCGTGCCCCGGTCCAGCGTCCGCGACGCGAAGTGCGCGAGGCCCGGCAGCAGCGGCGGGTCGTAGACCGACCCCGCCTGGACGACGGCGCTGATGGCCACCGCCGGAATGGCGTGCGTCTCCACGGTGGTGACGGCCACACCGTTCGTCAGGACGACGCGCTCGGGCGAGAGACCGGATCGCACGGTCATCACGCGCCCTCCCCGCGCGCCACGGTGGCGGGATCGGGCGCCGGGTCGAACCAGCCGACGGTGCGTCTGGAGGGGTCCAGCCGGGTGGCGGCCACGCGACGGACGTCGGCCGGCGTCACCGCCTCGATGCGCGGCAGCAGCTCGCCGAGCAGACGCCAGCTCGCGATCGTCTCGAAGTAGCCGAGCTGGTGCGCGAGATTGGTCACGCTGTCGGCGTCGAAGACCAGGCGCGTGCGGAGCTGCTTGCGCGCCACGTCCACCTCGCCATCCGCGATCGCACCGCCACGGACGCGGTCGAGCTCCGCGGTCAGCGCCGCCTCGGCATCGGTCAGCGAGACGCCATCGTTCACGGTCGCCGACACGATGTAGAGGAACGGGTCGGCGGTGGCGATGAGCAGACCCTGGACACCGGAGGCGAGGCCGCGATCGACCAGCGCCCGGTACAACCGCGTGGTCCGCTGGGGTGGCGGCGTGCGGAAGCTCGCCCAGAGACTCAGACCCTTGGCCCCGGTCAACACCGCGTCAAGGACGAGCATCGGGAAGAAGTCCGCGTCGCCGACGGCGGGTGCGTGATACGCCATCTTCAGGTAGGACGTCCCTCCCTGGCGCGACACGACCACGCGGCGCTCGGCCTGCTGCGAGGGTTCGGACACAGCCGCCATCGCCGGCGGAACACCGGCAGGGATGGCGGCGAAGTGTCGCGCGGCCCGGTCGAACACGTCGGCCGCGTCGACATCGCCCACCACGACCAGCGTGGCGTTGTTCGGGAGGTAGTGCCGCCGGTAGTAGCCGTGCAGGTCCTCACGCGTCATCGACCGAAGGTCGTCGATCCAGCCGATAACCGGATGCCGGTACGGATGCGCCGTGAAGGCCTCGGCGATGACGGCCTGGTCGAGAAGCTGGTCGGGGTCGTTCTCGCCCCCCTGGAGTTCCGAGATGATGACCGTGCGCTCCGAGGCGACGTCGTCCTCGCGGTACAGACACGCCGACATCCGCTCCGCCTCGATGAAGAGCATCCGGTCGAGAGCATCGGCGCTCGCGGTTTCCACATACGCGGTCATGTCGACCCACGTGTAGCCGTTCCAGAAGCCGCCGTAGGGCTCGATGATGCCCTTGATCTCTTCACGGGAAATGTTGGTGGTGCCCTTGAAGTTCATGTGCTCGCACCAGTGCGAGACACCCGTCAGGCCCGGACCCTCGTGCCGCGAGCCGACACGGTACCAGCACCACACGGAGGCCAGCGGCGCGGTGTGGTCCTCCTTGACGAGCACTTTCAGACCGTTGGCGAGCACGTGCTCACGGACGCCGTCGGCAGGGTTCGCGCGGGCCATGAGACTAGATTCTAGCGGGGTACAATCGTGCTCATGCCCGAGTGGAAAGATACGGTCAACCTGCCCCGCACGGAATTCCCGATGAAGGCCAACCTGCCCACCAGCGAGCCGGCGACGCTCGCCCGCTGGACGGAGATGGGTCTCTACGGACGGATTCGTGCCGCGCGCGCGGGTGCGCCGAAGTACATCCTGCACGACGGCCCGCCCTACGCGAACGGCCGCATCCACATCGGCCACGCGCTCAACAAGATTCTCAAGGACATCGTCGTCAAGAGCCGCACGATGGCGGGCTTCGACGCGCCCTACGTGCCGGGCTGGGATTGCCACGGCCTGCCGATCGAGCTGAACGTCGACAAGGAACTGGGCTCGAAGAAGAAGACGCTCTCGACGGCCGAGTTCCGCCGTGAGTGCCGGACGTACGCCTCGAAGTTCGTCGAGATCCAGCGGGAGGAGTTCGAGCGGCTTGGCGGGCTCGGCGACTGGTCGGCGCCCTACCTGACGATGAACTACGGCTACCAGGCGGCGATCGTCCGCGCGCTCGGGAAATTCGTCGAGCAGAACCTGGTCTACAAGGGCAAGAAGCCGGTGCACTGGTGCCTGCACTGCCGCACGGCGCTGGCCGAAGCCGAGGTGGAGTACGACGACCACACGTCGCCGTCGGTCTACGTCGAGTTCCCGCTCAAGGCCGACAGCGCGCCGGCGCTGGCCGCCAAAGTGCCCGAACTGGCCGGCCGGTCCGTCTCGGTGCTGATCTGGACGACGACCCCGTGGACGCTGCCGTCCAATCTCGCCGTCGCGTTCAATCCGGACTACATCTACGGTGCCTACCCAGTCGGCGACACCACGGTGATCCTGGCCGAGGGACTCGCGGAGAAGGTGGCGGCGGCCACCGGTCGGACGCTGGGCGAACCGGTCGCGAAGTTCCCGGGCAAGCGGCTCGAAGGCATCGTCTTCCGCCATCCGCTCTACGACCGTGATTCGATTGCTGTCCACGGCGAGTACGTCACGCTCGAGCAGGGCACGGGCGCGGTGCACACGGCGCCCGGCCACGGCGTGGACGACTACCACACGGGCCTCCGCTACGGCCTCGAGGTCTACGCCCCGGTCGGACCCGGCGGTCACTTCCTCGACGACGTGGAGCTGTTCGCCGGCCTGAAGGTGTTCGACGCGAATCCCGTGATCATCGAGGCGCTTCGCGAACGCGGTCGTCTGTGGAAGCACGAGAACTACGGGCACTCGTATCCGCACTGCTGGCGCTGCCACCACCCGGTGATCTTCCTGGCGACGTCGCAGTGGTTCATCGCGATGGAAAAGCAGCGTCTGCGGCAGCGCACGCTGATGGAGATCGACCAGGTGAACTGGATCCCAGCCTGGGGCCGCGACCGGATCTACAACATGATCGCGTTCCGCCCGGACTGGTGCATCTCGCGGCAGCGCACGTGGGGCGTTCCGATCCCGGCCATGGCGTGCACCAGCTGCCAGACACCGGTGCTGACGACGGCGCTGACCGATCGGGCCGCGGATGTCTTTGAGCGCTACGGCGCGGACGCCTGGTACGAACGGCCCATCGAAGAGTTTCTGCCGGACGACCTGGCGTGCGCATCCTGCGGTGGCAAGAACTTCGAGCGCGAGTCGAACATCCTCGACGTGTGGTTCGACTCGGGGTCGAGCCACGAAGCGGTGCTGCCGTCACATACCGACCTGCAGTGGCCGGCTGACCTGTATCTCGAGGGCAGCGACCAGCACCGCGGCTGGTTCCACAGCTCGCTCCTCATCGGCATCGCGACACGCGGCAAGGCGCCGTTCAAGGACGTGCTGACGCACGGGTTCGTGGTCGACGAAAAGGGCCACAAGATGTCCAAGTCGGTGGGCAACACGGTGGCCCCGCAGGACGTCATCGGCAAGAGCGGCGCGGAAGTGCTGCGCCTGTGGGTCTCGATGGTGGACTACGGCGAAGAAGTCCGCATCGGGCCCGAAGTGCTCGCGCGGACGATCGAGGCCTACCGGAAGATCCGGAACACGAGCCGCATTCTCGCGGCCAACCTCTACGACTTCGACCCCGCACGCGACGCCGTGCCGCTCGACCAGATGGAGGAGATCGACCGGTACATCCTGGCGCGCTTCGCGGATACGGTGCAGAAGGTCAAGCCGGCCTACGAGCGCTACCAGTTCCAGACGATCTTCCAGGCCATCAACCAGCTGGTCACCGTGGACCTGAGCGCGTTCTACGTGGACGTCACGAAGGACCGGATGTATACGTCCGGAGCGGCCTCGCGGGCGCGCCGGTCCGGCCAGACGGCGATGTATCTGCTGCTCGACGGCCTCACGCGGCTGATGGCGCCGATCCTGCCGTTCACCGCGGACGAGATGTGGCGCCACATCCCGGGCACGCGCTCGGAGTCGGTCCACCTCGAGCTCTTCCCGGATGCCGATGCGCTGGCGTCCAGCGACGTGCTGGAGCGCTGGGGCCGGCTGCTGGCCGTGCGGGATACCGTCAACGCCGCGCTCGAAGCGCAGCGGCAGGCGAAGGTGATCGGCAATGCGCTCGGCGCGCGCGTGACGCTGACCGCGAGCGGGCCGGTGGCGGCGCTGCTCACGCAGTACGAGCACGAACTGGCGACGCTCTTCATCGTGTCGGACCTCACGCTGGTCGCGGGCGCGACGGACGGCGCCGATGCCGTGACGGTGGCGGTCGAGAAGGCGCCGGGCGTCAAGTGCGAACGGTGCTGGAGGTTCGTGCCGTCGGTGGCAACGGACGACGCCCACGCCGGACTCTGCCCCCGCTGCGTGAGCGCGCTCTTCGGAGCGGCGGTCGCGTGATGACAGACACGGCCGCGACGGCGGCGGCGCAGCCCGGTGCCGCACAGCCCGGCGCGACGCCGGCGCCCTGGCGCGCGCTGCTCGCGCTGGTCGGCGTGCTGGTGGTCGCCGATCAGCTCGCGAAGTGGGCCGTGCGGGCGAGGCTCGAACTCGGCGAAAGCGTCGAGCTCATTCCGGGATTCCTGGACTTCACCCGCGTGCACAACTCAGGGGCCGCATTCGGGATGCTGAACGGTGTCGACCTGCCCTACAAGGCCGCGGCGCTGGCCGTCGTCGCGCTTGTGGCGCTGACGGGCGTGGCCGTGTATGCCGCGACGCTCCCCGCCTCTGACTGGCTGGCGCGGCTCGGGCTGACGTGCATCGTCGGCGGCGCGGCCGGCAATCTCATCGATCGTGTGACGCTCGGGTACGTCGTCGACTACGTCGACGCCTACTGGCGCGGCTGGCACTTCTGGGCATTCAATGTGGCGGACGCCGCCATCACCATCGGCGCGGCGCTGATGATCCTCGACATCCTCGGAGTGGGCAAACGCCATGCATCCGGAACTGTTTAGCTTCGGCCCGGTCACGCTCTACTCCTACGGCGTCCTGCTCGCCGCGTCCTACCTGCTCGGGCTGCAGCTCGCCCGGCGACGGGCCGCGACCCGTGGCCTGGACCCAGGCCGCATCCTGGACCTCGGGATTTACATCATCATCGCGGCGCTGGTCGGCGCGAAGGCGCTGCTGTTCATCGTCGACTTCGACACGTTCCGCCAGTCTCCGGGCGAGCTGCTCTCGCTCGCGCGCGCCGGCGGCGTGTTCTACGGCGGGCTGGTCGCGGCCGTCGGCGTGGCGTTCTGGTACATGTGGCGG
>JBIKWH010000078.1:0-7324 GCA_044356435.1 Vicinamibacterales bacterium | reverse complement strand
GATGCGGCCGGCGCCTTCAATGAGCGGGCCGCTGCCGGGAGGCGCCGTGCCGATGCCGGCGCGCAGGTTGAAGCCGGTCGTGTTCAGGAGCTCCTGCATCGAGATCACCAGACCGTTCGAGAGCAGGAGCATGTCGAAGAGCAGCGCGCCGACCGCGGCGACACCGGCGATGCCGAGCGCGGCACGGGCGGGCTGGCGCACGAGGCTTCTGACGGCGAAGGCGAAGGCGTTCATCGGCGGGCGAGCTGCATGAGCTGCTTGCGCAGCATCGACCACGACGCGGCCGTGCTGGCGACCACACCGAGCGGAATGGCAATCGCCAGGCACAGCCCGACGACACCCGGTGTGACGCGCACGAAGACCAGCGCCGTGTTGTAGTGCCACTGGAAGTACGCGTTGATCGCGGTCTCGGACGCGAGCGCGAGCGCGACGCCGAAGAGCGACCCGCCGGCCGCGACCACGACCGCCTCGAGCACGATCTGCGCGAGCACGCGGCGGCTGGTGAGACCGATCAGCCGGAGCACGCCGACCGTGTCGCGCCGCTCGTCGACGATCATCACCGAGAGCGCCAGCAGGAAGAGCGCGCTGGCGATGACGGTGACCAGCGCGATGGCGAGATGAAAGCGCTCGATCACGACGAACGTGCTGACGCCGGTCAGCGCGGCGCGGACGGGCCGGGCCGTCACGCCGGGCGCTTCGGAGGCAAGCGCGGTCGCGAGCGCCGTCGCCTGGCCTGGCACGCGCAGGACGAGGTTGACCTGGTCGACGGTCTCGGCGGCGAGGATGTCGTCCGGCGAGGTCAGCCGGGCCATGTCGGGCAGGTGCAGCCGCACCTTGAACTTGGAGTCGCTGAGCTCCATCGGATCCGGCGTGGGCTCGTAGATGCCGACGACCCGGAAGGGCTGAGCCGCGGTTCCAGCGGCCTCCGGCGTCAGGCGAATCACGGAGCCGGGAGCCAGGCGGCGTGCTTCGGCGAGCTGACGCGAGACGAGCACGGTCGGCACGGGTTCCTCCGCGCGCAGGCCCGGGGCCGACGCCAGCGTGAGGAGCGCGAACGGGAGCGCGAGAGCCGCGAGACGTCCAGCCGGCATCAGAGTTCGAACGTGGCGATGACAGGGCCGTGGTCGCTCGTGCCGATCTCCCGGTGCGCCACGCACTGGCGGGCGCGGGAGGCCAGCGTCTCACTCGCCAGCACGTAGTCGATGCGCCAGCCGATGTTCCGCTCCCGCATCTGCCGCCACGGCGGCCACCAGGAGTAGATGTCGGCGGTGTCGGGGTTCAGCCGGCGCTGGACGTCCGCCAGGCCATGGCCGAGCAGCGCGTCGAACAGCGCGCGCTCGTCCTCGCGCTGGCCGATGGCGCCGCTCTTCCGCTCCTTCGCGTGGACGTCGACCTCGCGATGCGCCACGTTCAGGTCACCGCAGATGAGCAGCGGTCGTCCGGAGGCGGCGTGCTCCACGGCGAGGCCCGTCAGGCTCGTGAGAAAGCGCAGCTTCGCGTCGTAGTCCTTCCCGCCGTTGGGAACGTAGACCGACGCGACGGTGGCCTGCGGCAGCTCCGCGGTGAGGATCCGGTGCTCGAAATCGAAGTCCGGCGTCGCGAACACCGGCGCGGCGCCGCAGACCTCCTGCCGCGTCAGGAGCGCCACGCCGGAGTAGCCCTTGCCGCCGTGCCAGCGGCTCGCGTATCCCTCAATGCTCGTGACCCAGACCGGCAACTGGTCGGGCGCGGCTTTCAACTCCTGAAGGCACAGGACGTCCGGCTGGTGCTGTTCCAGGAACGCCTGCACCTGCTCCTGGCGCGCGCGGATGCCGTTGACGTTCCAGGTGGCGACGGTGAACTGCATCGGGGCGTGTCCGGGGAAGGGTCAGACGCGGAAGGAGTCCGCCTGCCAGTCCGTCACCAGCTTCTTGATGGCGGTCCGGTCCGTCAGTTTCTCTTCGAGTACCCGTTTCGTCAGAGCCGGAAGCTCCGCATCGCTCGCAAAGCGGAGTGAGACGAGCTGGCCGAGCGTGAGGTCGCCGATGCGGCCCTGCAGTTCGGCAGGCAGGACCTGGCGCAGCCGCACCAGCATCTCGAGGCGGATGACGCGATCCTGCACGCGCAGGGCGTTGGTCCGCACGAAGGCGAGGGCGATGAGGAGTGCGAGCGCGGTGAGAAGGCTCACGGCGCTGTCGAGCGACGGGGCTGCCAGCGCCTTGGCCACGGCGTAGAGCACCGCGATGCCGGCGAAGAGGAAACCGGCGCCGTACACATTCGACACGCGCTGTACATGGTTCTCGAACGTCTGACGTGGTGCGGGTGATGCCATGACTTCTCCTCAGGTGGCGGTGTGTGCGCGGCCGGGTTCAGAGTACCGCAAGTGTAGAATCCCCCCATGCACAATCCGTTTGTTCCTGAGACGCTCGACGGGTGGAGCGTGTTGCATCTCATGTTCCGCGTCCGCTGGGATCTCGTCCGTACGCTCTCCGCGGACGAGCGTCAGGCGCTCGCGGATGACGCGCGCGCGGCGCTGACCGCGACCGATGGCGGAGCGACGGCATTCGTGCAGATGCTCGGACACAAGGCCGAGCTGATGGTGATCATCTTCCGGCGTACGTTCGAGGAGCTGGGGCAGGCGCAGTTGAATCTCGCGCAGACGCATCTGCACGACGTGCTCGAGCCCACCGAATCGTACGTGTCCGTCGTGGAGCTCGGCATGTACGAGATGACGGCGAAGATCCACGAGCAGCTCGGCGCGAAGTTCACGCCCGGCTCCGAGGAGTTCGAGCGCGCGTTCGACGCCGAGATGGAGACGCAGCGCCAGCGCGTGATGTCGCGTCTGTTCCTCGACGTGCCAGGCGGCCGCCACGTCTGCTTCTATCCGATGAACAAGCGGCGGGGCGAGTCCGTGAACTGGTACTCGGAAGGGTTCGAGCGCCGCGCGGCGATGATGCGGGAGCACGGCATGATCGGCCGTCACTACGCCGGCAAGGTCACGCAGATCATCTCGGGGTCGATCGGGTACGACGACTGGGAGTGGGGCGTCGACCTGTTTGCGGACGACCCGCACGTCTTCAAGAAGCTCATCTACGAAATGCGGTTTGACGAGGCGAGCGCCAAGTTCGCCGAGTTCGGGCCGTTTTACGTGGGGCTGCAGTTCAAGGGCGAAGAACTGGCCGCGTTTCTCGGCGGCCGGGTCCCGGCTCTCTAAGCGCGCTCCGGACGGGGTCCGGTTCAAGAACGGGGAGGTCGAAGTGGCTCGTGGTCGTCTCGCCTGGCTTCTGGTCGCAGCGCTGCTGGTGTCCGTTCCGGTACGCGCCCAGCAGACCGGTGGCGTGATCGCGGGACGCGTCGTGGACGCGCAGGGCCTGGCGGTCGTCGCGGCGACCGTGACCGTGCGGGGCGAAGGATGGCTCTCGGCCACCTCGTCCGGCGGTGCGGGCCTCTTCCGCGTGGCCAACGTGCCTCCCGGCGCGTATGACCTGACCGTTGAGAGTCCCGGCCTCGCCCGTCGCACCGTCACCGTGACGGTGAGCATCGGCGCCGTGCGCGACCTGACGATCGAGCTGGCCGTGGCCGGCGTTGCCCTCAGCGAGCGCGTGGCGGCACCCGCGCTCGATCGTGACGATGCGGACGCCGCCCGCAGCTTCACGGCCGCCGAACTGGCCGAACTGCCGACGCCACGGGACGTGTTCTCGCTGGCGCGCGCCGTGCCTGGCGTACTCCTCGACCGGGTGAACGTGGCCGGCGCGGAAACCGGGCAGCAGCCGGGCCTCTCCTCCAAGGGCACGCGCGCGTTCGACACGACGTGGACGGTCGACGGCGTCGTCGTGACCGACATGGCGGCCGCGGGCAGTTCGTCGCTCTACTTCGACGTCGACAACGTGGCCGAAGTCCGTTTCACGACCTCCGGCCAGGATCTCCGTCAGCCGACCGGTGGCCTCGGCGTGGACATCGTGCTGCCGCGTGGCACGAATCAGTGGCGCGGCGGTCTGCGGTTCGACGGCGCGGCGCGGGGCATGGAGGCGTCCACCGTTCCCGCCGAACTCGGCGTTGCCGGGCGGGGGCCGACCGACTACACCCGGCGCCTCGTGGACGCCGGCGCCTTCGGCGGCGGACCGCTGCTGACGGACCGTCTCTGGATGCATGCCTCCTATTCCGCGCAGGACATCCGCATCGTGCGCGGTGGCATTCCCGATCGAACCGAGCTGCGCAACCCCTCGGTCAAGCTGACATGGCGGGCGACCGGGCGTGACGTGCTGAGCGGCCTCTATTTCGACGGTGACAAGCGCAAGGAGGGCCGGCCGCCAGCGGGTACAGCGAACCTGCCGTTTCCAGCCGGGACGGCGCTGCAGAACCAGCGCAACGCCTACGCAGGTGGCCCGCGGGGGCTCTGGAAGATCACCGACGACCACACCTTCGGCTCGGGCCTGCTCGCCAGCCTCACCGCGGCCTATGTGAATGCCGGCTTCGAGCTGGCGCCTGCGGGCGGCATGGAGCTCTCGTCGGGGCGGAGCGTGCGGCTGGGTCGGTCGTTCGGCTCCGTCAACCTCGTGCAGAACGAGCGCCCGCAGTGGAGCGTGGCCGGAGACATGACCGCGTCAGCCCGCCGCTTCGGGGCGGATCATGCGTTGCGCGTAGGGGCGACCTGGCGGCGCGTGGATGCGCGCACCCGCTCACGCTGGCCCGGCAACGGCCTGCTGGCGCTCGACAACTCGCTTGCCGACCGTCGCGTCCGCGTGTTCCGCGAGGGCAACGGCGCCAACCGTGTCGAGACCACGAGCGCCTTTGTGCAGCACACCGTGCAGCGCGGCCCGCTGTCCGTCTCGGGTGGCGCGCGTCTCGACCATCAGAGCAGTGAAGCGCTGGCGAGCACGTCGGCTCCGAATCCCACGTTCCCGGATCTCGTGCCCGGGACGAACTTCGCCGGGGTCAAGGTGCCGTTCACCTGGAACACCATCTCGCCGCGTGCGAGCGCCGTCTTCACAACGGGGTCGCGGCATCCCGTGGTGCTGCGTGCGAGCGTCAGCCGCTTCGCGGGGCAGTTGCCGACCGCGATTGCCGGGATCCTCAATCCGAGCACGGGCGTGGGCTTCCGCGAGTACCGCTGGAACGACGCCAACGGCGACCAGCTCGCCTCGGCCGATGAAGTGCTGCTCGCCCAGCAGATTCAGGTGGGCGGGGGGCTGAATCTCGGGGCGCTGGGGACGCCGTCGTCGACGAGTCCCAACCGGCTCGGCACGATCGTGCCGCCGCGCACCACGAGCCTGGTGGCCGGCGTGGATGTCGGTCTGCTCCAGAATCTGACGCTGCAGGTGCGCTACTCGCAGGAGCGTGCCACCGGTGTCTTCGGCGTGACGCAGACGCGGCTGGGTGTCGGCCGGAACGACTACGCACCCGGCGCGCCGGTGCGCGGCACGCTGCCGGATGGCACGGCCTACGACGTGGCCACCTGGATTCCGAACCCGCAGGCGATCGTCGCGGGTGGCGGCGGTTTCGAGCTGGGGAGCTGGCCGGGCTACGCGAGCGGCTACCGCGGACTCGAGCTCGGCGTCGAGCGCCGCATGTCCGGGCGGTTCGGCGGCCGGGTCTCCGTCTCTCTCAACGATGCGACGGAGGAGTACAGCCCGGAGGGCCGCTACAGCATCTTCGGCAACCCCACGCCGACCGACACGGAACCGCTCGTGGATGGCGGACCCTACGCGCCGCTGAGCGGCACGATGTTTCTGAACGCGCGCTGGCAGGTGGATGCCACCGGAACGGTGCGTCTGCCCCTCGAGGTGGATCTGTCGTCATCGATCCACGCACGGCAGGGCTATCCGTTCATTCCGTTCGTGCAGGCGTCGCTCGGGGCCGATGCGCTCCAGGTGATCCTGCTGCCGGTCGACACCTACCGGTATCCGGCCGTGCGCCTCTTCGACCTCCGCTCCGCGCGCCGCTTCACGGCTGGCCGGTTCTCAGCCACGCTCGGCGTAGATGTCTTCAACCTGTTCAACACCGACGCGGCCCTCGTGCGCGTCCGGAATGCGGCGGCGGCGAACTACCGGCAACTGACCAGCTACGTGAGTCCGCGGATCGCCCGGGTAAGCCTTCGCGTCGGATTCTGACCCCGGCCGCACGGGTCGGAGCCTGGGCGCACGCCGCCGCCGATTGACCGCCTGCCGCCCACTGGCCCACACTCGCGTGACATGACCGGCAGGCGTCTGCCCTTCGTCGACTGGCTCCGGGGCATCGGCGTGCTCATCATGATCGAGGCGCACGTGTTCGACGCCTGGATGCGCCTTCCGGATCGCCTGCTGCCGCAGTTCAAGTACGCCCGCATCCTTGCCGGCTGGGCCGCGCCGACGTTCCTCTTCCTCGCGGGCCTCTCGCTCACGATGGTCATGTGCCGCCACCTCGGCAAGGGAGCCGCGCCCGGTCTGGTCCTGCGCTCCGGGTTGCGCCGCGGCTGGAAGATCTTCGGGCTCGCGCTGCTCTTCCGCGTGCAGTCGGTCCTCGCCAGCGGCGGCACGCTGCGCACGCTGCTCAAGGTCGACATCCTGAACGTCATGGGTCTCGCCATGGTGGCGACGGCGGCAGTGTGGGGACTCGCAAAGCACCCGTGGCGACGGGGGCTGCTGCTGGCTGCCGGCGCCGCGGCGATTTCCCTGGCCACGCCGCTGGTGCGTACGGCCGGCTGGCCAGCTCCGCTTCCGGACGCCCTCGAGGCCTACATCCGTCCCGTGGCCGGGCGGGCCACCTTCACCCTGTTCCCCTGGGCCGCCTTCGTCCTGGCGGGTGGCGTGGCCGGCCTGGCGATGGTCTCGCTTCACGACGACGCGAGCGAGCGGCGACTGATGCGCTGGTTCGGGGGCGTCGGGGCCGCGGCCTGGGGCCTGGGTTACGGCCTGTCCTTCCTGCCGTCCCCTTATGCGGACTCCGAGTTCTGGACGTCCTCGCCGGCCTTCTTCCTGCTGAGGTGCGGCGTGCTCCTGGTGGCGCTGGCCGCGACCTGGCTGCTGACACCGCTCCTGGCCGGACCCGCCGCACCGGCCGGCCGGTGGCTCGCCCGGCTGGGCACCTCGTCGCTCTTCATCTACTGGATTCACGTGGAAATCGTCTACGGGATGGTCAGTGACCCGCTCCATAAACGGTTTTCGTTCAACGAAACCATCCTGGTCTACGGCGTGTTCGTGCTGCTGGTCTACGGCATGGTGCTGCTGAAGGAGGCGCTCCTCGCGCGCTGGTCGGGTGGGGACTGGTTCGGAACCCGCTCGGAAAGCCTCAGGCAGGTATCCCCGTAAAGTATTGACAACAAAGAAACTAGGGCAACGGGTCAAATAGCCGTTGAGCTTGTGAACCG
>JBIKWH010000077.1:0-7336 GCA_044356435.1 Vicinamibacterales bacterium | reverse complement strand
GTCGACGCACTGGGCGTGGGCCGGGTATGGGTGCCGCGCCTGACCGGAATCGTCACGTCGGGTGCGCCCCGCATCCGCGTGGGCGCGCCATCTTCAGCCATGTTCGCGGAGATGGAGGCCGGATGCGACGCGCTGCTCGACCGGCTCGGTTGCACGGAGGGCATCGGTCGTGTGCCGGTCGCGGAGATTCGCGAGACGCATCGTGCGGCGTGGACGCCGTACGCCGATGTCGCGCCGCGGGAGGCCGCACGCCTGGCCTCCACGATGTTCTCCCGGTTCCGGTCCCACTATCTCGACACCGTGCACGCCATGCGACAGCTCGAGGTGAACGCTCGCAACGTGGAGGCGGCGCTCGCCCGCCGCGACCGGACACTGCGTGCGCTGCGCGAAGCTGACGGGGCGGCGTAGCGCCGCCGGCCGGACTTACGCGGCCGCCGGCTCCGGCTGGATGTACCGCACGTAGCCCCGGGCCTGCAGGACCTGCAGGACGCGCCGGGCGCTCTCGTCCACGCTCTCCTGGTCGGTGCGGACGGTGATGTCGGGTCGAACCGGCGCCTCGTAGGGGTCGTCGATGCCAGTGAATCCGACGATGGCACCGGCCCGGACCTGACGGTAGAGCCCCTTGACGTCCCGCTCCTCGCACACCTCGAGCGGACACGCGACGTGCACCTCGACGAAGCGTCCGACCCGCGCCCGCACCTGCGCGCGCGCGTCCCGGTACGGCGAGATGGCGGCCACGATCACGGGCACGCCGTTACGGGCCAGCAGCTCGCAGACCCACCCGATGCGCAGCACGTTCGTCGTGCGGTCGCTCCGGCTGAAGCCGAGGTCGCGGCTGAGATGCGATCGGAGCTCGTCGCCGTCCAGTACTTCGGGTCGCTGGGCCGTCTGCGCCTCCAGCAGGTCCGCGAGGCGGTGCGCGAGCGTCGACTTCCCTGCGCCGGAGAGGCCGGTCAGCCAGACGGTGAACCCGGTGGTCTGCGCAGTTGTGCCTGTCATGGTCACGCTCCGATGCGGCGCCACTGATACAGCCGGTCGACCGCCGCCACCGTGCGCGGCCAGGCGTAGGTCTGGTCGACCATCGTCCGTGCCCGCTCGATGATGCCGGGACGGGCGGCGTCTTCGAGGACGCGTTGAATTCCGCGTGCGACGGCCTGCGGAGAGGCGTTGTCGCAGGCCCACCCGGTCACACCATCCTGCAGGTAGTCCTCGACACCCGCCACGGACCGGGCGAGCACTGGCACGCCGAGCGCCATGGCTTCAAGCGCCGCCAGCCCCTGTCCCTCATCGGCGCTGAGCGAGACAAAGACGTCCCACCGGGCCAGCCGCCGGAACGGATTGCGGACGCGGCCCGGCATCGTCACGGCCTCGGAGAGGTTAAGGTGCCGAACCGCTCCGGCCACGTCGCGGGCGTAGCTCGCGTCGGCCACCGGACCCAGCAGCTCAAGCCGCGCACCGGGGGCGGCCGCGTTAATCCGCGCGAATCCGCGGACCAGATCCAGTTGTCCCTTCCGGGGCTCGATGCGCCCGATGAATCCGATGCTAGGACCGGCCCGTCGCACCGAGCCGGCTCCGGCGCGCGGCGGTGTGACGGTGGTACCGGCGGCCGCGCGGATCGGGTCGAGGTCCAGCCCCCAGGGCACATACGCCAGCCGCGCCGGATCAACGCCGCCTTCCAGAAGGCGCGAACGGTACCGCCCGGCGGAACAGATCACGGCGTCCGCGCGGCGGATGCCGGCCAGGTCCATCGTGTTCATCCACTCGGGGCGGCCCGCGCCCCAGTTGTAGACATGATTCACGTGTCGGAATGCGTACGACGTCCGGTCGCGCACAGCGGCCGCGGCGCAGGCGGGTACGCCGGCGTGCGTGTGGACGACGTCGGGTCGCCAGCGTTCGACCAGTGCGGTCAGCGTCTCGACGCCTCGCCAGAACACGTCCGGCGCGCGGTCGAAGAAGTCGATGTGGTGATGCGGGATACCTGCCTCGCGCAGAGCGCGGCGATAGGCGGGCCAGTCCCGTTCGCCCCGGGAGGCGCCGCTGGTCACGACGGCGACGTCGCGGCCGGCCTGCTGGGCGATCGCGAGCTGGCTCACCACGCGCCCCGCCCCGCTCCACAGCATCGGGATCACGTGCAGGACCCGATTCCTCATGCCAGCTCCCGATGCAACCGGGACACCGCGTGCCCGGCGCTCTGCCAGGTGTGCCGCCGCGCCCGCCGCATCAACCGCGCGGTCCGGGCGGATCGGGCCGGCGTCGGCCGCGACCAGCGCACGATGGCGTCGGCCACCGACGCGGGATCGCCCGGGTCGACCACCAGCGCGGCGTCGCGCACGACTTCCCCGAGGGCCGGGTCCGGCGAAATGAGCGGCAGCGCACCCTGCGACATCGCCTCAAGCACCGGTAGACCGAAGCCTTCTACGGCGGAGGGATACAGGAATACGGCCGCCCGGCGATACAGCGTGCGCAGCCGGCGGTCATCCACGTAGCCGTAGTAGTGCACGCCCGGCACATCGGCGATGGCGGACGCGACGTCGAAGTCGCCCCACCCCTGCTTCCCGACGATCGTCACCGGCGTTCGACAGCCACGCCCGCGCAACCGGCGGGCCGCCTCGATGATGACGGGCACGTTCTTGCGCGGCTCGATCGTGCCCACATACAGCACCCCTGCGCGCCTGCCTGCGGGCGCCGGCGCGTCAAGTTCGGCAGGCAGCCCGACGCCGACGACGCGCACGCGTGGCGCCACCGAGGGGAAACGCCGGCGGACTGCCTCGGCGGTCGCGTGCGAAATGGCGACGATGCCGGACGCGCCGGCCAGTGCCCGCGGCATGGCGGCGCGGAAGGCGCGGACCACGTCGGGCTGGTGGAGCGCCGGATGCGAGAGCGGCGTCAGATCGAATACGGTGACGACCGACGGAACGTCCTCGACCACGAGCGGCGGAAAGATGCTGTGGAAGCGGTCGGCACCCCAGGCACGCACCTCGCGGCCTATCCTCGCCCGCTCCAGGCGCCCTGAAAGCCACGGCGCGGACGACACGCGGATCTCGACGCGGTCCGACCGGATCGGTACATCGGACGGGATGTGCCGGTCGGAGATGAGCAGCAGAAACTCGTCGCGCGGACGTGCGTCAATCAGCGCATGGACGATGCCGCGGGTGTAGCGGGCGATGCCCGTCCGCTGAAAGTACGCCCGGGCATCGATCGCGATACGCAGGGGCCGACCGGCCATACCTAGGCCGCGGCCGTCTTGCACCCGCCGTCGCTGGCGGCGGAGGCGCCAGTCTGGTCGACCTTCCGCATCCAGATGACCTGCCCCCGGGGCGCGTCATCGAACTCGGGCACGTGCGGCTCAGGCTCCGCGGGTCGCGGCGTCCGATGGACCGGCGCGGTCTTTCGCCCGGTCAGCGGCTCGAAGGCATCGAGCGGCAGGAGGTCGCAGTCGGCCCCGTGGAACGCCACGAGCTTCGAGGGCTTCAGCGCCCGCGCGAAGTCGACGACGTTCTGATAGCTCTCCGTGGCGCCCCCCGGGAGATCCAGAATCACCACCGCGTCCTTGAGTCGCGCCAGTTCGGGCATCGCGGCGTCGGCCGCGTTCAGGAAGCCCTCGCCCGGAATCCGCACCACGTCGTAGATGCGCCGCGTCGCCTCAGGGATCTGCGCCAGGAAAGTGTCACTGCCCTTCCAGAGCAGCACGTGCGGCGAGGTCGGCGAGAGGTTGGCGCAGATGTCGAACACGGTCGTCCGCCTCGAGGACCGCAGCACGACGACCGGCCGCTCCGGCGCGGACTTCAGCGCCCGCTCGACCGCGCGAAGGCTCCGCGCCTTGATGCGCGTCTTGCTCGCCTGCGCCACGCCGAACATGCGGCGGCGCTGGTCCGCCGGGTACTCAGGCGTATCAAACACGGGATCGATCTTCACGCGCTCCAGGCCGTCCCGGAACACCTCGGAGATGTGATAGCTGTTCTGCCACGGCACCAGGAACCGGGCGTGCTGCTGCGCCCAGTCCCACATCGCGGTGCCCGGATACGGCACGGTGAGGCCGAAGAAGTAATTGTCCAGGCCGAGGCGGCGCGCGCCGGCCAGCGTCCGGAGGTCCTTCTGATACGTCGAATCCGGCAGGCCGATCATGAAGAAGCCGGTCACCCGGATGCCTGCGCCCTGCACGACGGAGATGCCGTGGCGCACGTGCTCCAGCTCCTCGCCCTTGATGAGACCCGCGAAGACCTTCGGGTCGAGGCTCTCGATGCCAAACGCCACTTCACGGCAACCCGCTTCGTACATCAGCGCCGCCGTGTCCGGCCAGATCCGGTCGGCGCGGATGCCGTTGCCGCACGACCACATGAAGCCGTAGCCGCGGTCGATGATCGCCTGGCAGACCGCTTCGGTGCGCCGCTTGTGGATGGTGAAGTTGTCGTCGACGATCACGAACCGGTCCAGGCCGAGTTCGTTCCGGACGTAGTCGAGCTCCGTGATGATGCTTTCAGGCGAACGGTAGATCCACTTCGACCCGCTGATCGCGGGCACCGAGCAGTACGTGCACTTGTAGGGACACCCGCGGCTGGTCAGCAGCGGATAGAGCGTCAGGCTCTCGCGCGAATCGAAGCCCGAGAAGTCCGGCAACGGCAGCGTGTCGAGGTCCTGCCGCGTGTGATTCCTCGGGTCGGAGTCGTAGGTGCCGGCCTCATCCCTGTACATCACGCCGGGGATGTCGCGGAAGTCCCGCTCGCCGGCCGCATGCCGCGTGACAAAGTCGCGGAAGGTGTATTCGGCGTCACCCTTGATGAGGTACGCCCCCGGCACTTCGTCCAGGATGACCGGGGACGACAACGTGATGTGCGGCCCGCCGAACACGAACGTCATCTCCGGATACCGCGCCCGGAGCGTCTTGTAGAGCTCCACGGCCGTGGCGAAGGTCGCGGACTTTACCGAGAGGCCTACATACTCGGCGCCCTGCTCGCCGAGGACGTCGGCGATCTCCTCAGGCGACCGGAACCGGTTGTTCAGGTCCAGTACCTGCACCTGATGTCCGACCGTCTTGAGGCTGGAGGCCAGATAGGCCAGGCCGAGGTTGAAGAGTCCGTCCTGCCACCCGAGAGAGTCGATCAGTGTGACGCGTGCCATCCGTAACCACCTTCTGATAGAGCCCGTGGAGGCGCTCGAAGTAGACCTGCTCGCTGTAGAGAGCCTGCGCCCTCAGAAATCCATTGCGGCCCATCCGCTGCCCGAGAGCCGGGTCGCCGAGAACCCGGTCGATCCGGTCCGCCAGCGCCACCTCGTCGAACACGTCCACGAGGAAGCCCGTCTCGCCGTCCACGCACCAGTCCTTGATGCCGCCCACGCGTGTGGCGATCACGGGCGCCATGTGGGTGTAGGCCTCGATGCCGACCAGGCAGAACGTCTCGAACCAGACGGAGGGCACGATCACGGCGTCGGCCGCGGCGTAGTACTTCGCCGTCTCCGCATAGCTCGTGTTCAGCCGCACGTTGACGCGCGACTCGAGCCCGAGCCGTGCGATGAGCGGCGCAATCTCCTGCTGGTAGTAATCGCCCGCCGTCAGCAGGTTCAGCGTGAAGTCGTGCCGCACGCGGGTCAGCGCGTGCAGCAGGAACGGCAGGCCCTTCTCGCGGCTGGCGCGGCCCACGAAGAGCAGCTGGTTCCGGCCCGGCGTATAGGCGGACGCCCGGTCGGCCTCGGCGGTCTCGAGTGACGGCACATGAGTGCAGTTCGGGAGCAGCGCCATCTGGTCGTCGCGATAGCCGTTCTGCTTCGCCAGCGCGTACGACTCCTCGCTCTCGATGATGAGCGTCGTGTTCGTGAACGACAGCTGCCGGCCCCAGGCCAGCGCGGCGACGTGCTTGACGTCCGCGACGGTGGGCTTGACGCATCCTTCGGTCAGGCAGGCGCGCCCCATCGGATGCGGGCACAGGCGCTCGTCCGGAAGCAGCCGCCAGTTCGTCGGGCAGTACATCCGCGGGTCATGGACGTTGCGGACCATCGGAATCCCGGTGTCGACGCACGCCTTGTAGACGAACGGGTTCTGCTGGTTGTGCAGGTGGATCACATCCGGCTGTTCCCTGGCGATCACATCGCGGATCGCGGTCATCAGTCGGGTGTTGTCCCGGATCGTGGTCAGCAGCGGGCTCCGCGAGAACGGGTATTCCAGGAAGTCGACGAAGTGTTCCGCGCGGCGGCCCGTCGCGCCGTCGGCTTGCGACGCCGGTGCCAGGACGACATTCTCGACGCCCCGGCTCTCCAGCAGGTCGAGCACGCTGAACAGGAGCTTCTCGGCGCCACCGAACGGCCGGTAGAAGGAGCAGATGTGGAGCACCTTCATGCGGGTCCTCCCGAGCGCGGCCCGCGGGCGGGCGTCGCGGCGTAGAGGGGCCCCGCGGGCTTCATGAGGAAGTAGACGGCCATCATCGGCGCCAGGATCAGCAGTCCAGCCGCCTCAACCAGCCACCGGCTGATGCGGCCATCCTCCACGAAGTCCTCGTGCCGCCAGTGCGACCACCGGTGGTTGTAGCCGGCCACGACCTTGTGCGGCGCGCGAATCTGCTTCACGACTCTGCTGGATCGGTCGTAGCCCACGCGCCAGTCGTTGTTCATGCAGAGCACAACCAGGTCGGGGGCAAACGCTGCCACGGCAGCCTGGAGCGGCCGCACGCTGGCCGGTGTCAACCAGTCCTCCGTAACCTCGAAGCGCGCGCAGTCGTCGAATGCGCCCAGCGCAGCCAGTCTGGTACCCAGGACGCCGAAGCTGGCGCGCGGATACCGGCGCGCCAGGTCCTCGCGCGCCCACTGCACTTCACGGAGCTGCGCCGTCCGGAGGATCAGAATCCGTTCGACTCCCGATTCCGGGAGAACGGGAACGCCCGCGAGCGGGTCGACCTGGCGCCTCAGGCGCACCGGGTGTCTCCGATGAGAATGGTCTTCCCCTCGTAGTGCGCGCGGCTCTGCCAGTCCGTCAGCGCGGTCTCAAGGTCAGCCCGCCGCACACGGCGTCCGATCAGCGTCCGGAGCGTGGATCCGTGGTCGCGCAGCAGCCCCACGGCCTGCTCGAAGTGTTCGTTCGGCGCGGCGCAGACGCCCTTGAGCGTGGTCTGGCCGAAGATGAGCCGGCTGACGTCGACCGGCACGCGGCAGCGCTCGGTGTCATCCAGCCCGACTGTGACCACCCACCCGCCGGGTCGGCAGAGGTCCAGCGCCTGGTCGAGCGTCGAGGGCGGCGTCGTCACGAGCACGCGGTCGGCGTGTCGGGGGCGTATCGGGCGCGCGGCGGAACCCTGGCCTGCCCCGGCACCAGCCGCAGTCGACTGGTACGGGAGACCGAGCGCGTCGG
>JBIKWH010000076.1:0-7343 GCA_044356435.1 Vicinamibacterales bacterium | reverse complement strand
CATGACTGGCCGCGCTGCCATCCAAACTGCGACAGGTAGTTCGCGATCGACGCCAGCGCATCCGGCGTGGACTGCCAGATGTCGCGCCGGCCGTCCCCGTCGAAGTCCACGGCGTACTGCAGATAGCTCGACGGCATGAACTGCGGCTGGCCCATGGCGCCCGCCCACGAGCCGCGCATCGCCGAGGGGTCGATGTATCCGCGGTCGAGGCCCGTCAGCGCGTCGAAGAGCTGGCCGCGAAAGAACTCCGCCCGCCGGCCTTCCCATGCGAGCGTGGCGAGCGCCGGAATGATCGGCACGCGGCCCGTGGCCCGGCCGAAGCGCGATTCCACGCCCCAGATGGCCTGGACGATGGAGCCCGGCACGCCGTAGGTGCGCGTGAGGCGGGTCAGCAGCGTCCGGTGTTCCCGTGCCAGCGCGCGGCCGCGGCGCACGACGGCGGGCGTCACGCGGCTCTTGAGGTAGCGGTCCAGGCCCGGCGTCAGTTCCGCCTGCGTCCGGTCGCTGGCAATCACGTGTTCGAGGGGCTCGATCCCGGCGAGTGTGTCCGTGATGACGTGTTCGGCGATGCCGCGTGCCCGCGCGTCGGCGATCAGTCGCTCCCGCCACTCCGGGAAGGGTTCGCGCTCCGGCGTGGGTGCCGGTGCTGGTGCCGGCGGCGGCGCGTCGGGTGCCTGCGCGGTCAGTGCGCACGTCGTCAGCACCAGCAGCAGGATGACGGCACAGCGCGTTTGCACAGTGCCGCGACTATAGCGCAGCGATCCGGCCAGCGCCGGGCCAGCTAGCGCGAGACCGGCTCGTGTTCCGCCGGCGCGCGCCGCCGCAGGCTGACGACCGTGGCGCCGAGGTGCGCCCGCGGATCGTCCCAGAACCCGGCGACGTCGGGATGCGTGGCGAGCTGGCGCTGCACCTGTGCGCGCTGCACGCCGATGCCGCGACCGTGCACGATGCGAACATCCGGCAGGCCGGCGTCCGCGGCGGCGGCGAGATACTCCTCGACCACGCTGGTGACATCTTCCGGGCGGAACGAGTGGAGGTCGAGCGTCGCGTCGATGGGGACGCGATGGGGCATGCGCGTCAGACGGCCGGGTAGGTGGCCGTGACCTTCGTGGTGATCCCGCCCCGGGCGGAGAAATCGCCGACCACCCGCATCTGCGTGGGCTGACAGAGCGCCACCAGGTCGTCGAGGATCTGGTTCGTCACGGCTTCGTAGAAGATGCCGCGGTTCCGGAAGTCGTTCAGGTAGTACTTGAGCGACTTGAGTTCGATGCAGAGGTCGCCCGGCGCGTAGGTGATGCGGATCGTCCCGAAGTCCGGGAGACCCGTCTTCGGACACACCGAGGTGAACTCGGGACAGTCGATCTCGATCTCGTACGCGCGGCCGGGCCGCGGGTTGGGAAACGTTTCAAGTGCCGGCGTGCTTGACATGCCGGAGCAATTCTAGCAACTTGGCGGGACGCGCGGGGTGTTCGAGCGCCGTGCGTTGACCCTGCGCGGTGCCCACGCTAGGATACGGCGCTTCGCCGGGACTGACCGGGCAGCCGTGCGCGGGGCCGTCGGGTCGAAGGCATCAGACGCGCACACGTACCACCAGACGTACTGAGGGGGATGAAATGGCAGAAGCCCGACGCATGGGCAAGTCAGAGCTCTTTTCGCACTTCGCGGATCGCTTCGAGATGAAGCGGACGCAGGCGCGTGATTTCTTTGACGCGCTGAATGAGCTCGCCGAGAAGGAACTGAAGCGGACGAACGAATTCGTGATTCCCGGGCTCGTGAAGCTCGTTGTTCAGAAGCGGAACGCGCGCAAGGGCCGGAATCCCGCGACGGGGCAGGAGATCGACATCGCGGCGAAGACCGTGGTGAAGGCCCGCATTGCGAAGCAGTTGAAGGACACGATTCTTCCGAAGAAGTAGTTCTCCTTCCTCCCCCAGGACAAACGAGCCACCGCCGGCCGGGACGCCCAGACGCGCCCCGCTCGCGGGAGGCCGTGTCCTGGCGCCGTCTTTTCTAGATCGCTGTCACGCGCGACGGCCTCGCTTCCGTCAGCGGAAACCGCAGCGTGAATGTGGTGCCGTGGCCAGGCTCGCTGGTCACGCTGATCGCTCCGTCGAGCTGTTCCACGATCTTCCGCGCGATCGCGAGACCCAGACCCAGCCCGCGCCGCTTCGTCGTCACGAAGTCCTCGAAGATGGTCGCCAGCCGCTCGGCCGGGATGCCGCAGCCGCTGTCCGCGATTTCGACAATGGCCTCGCCCTGACCGCGCATGGTGCGCAGCAGCACCTGGCCGCCCGGCATCGTCGCCTGGCACGCATTGATGATCAGGTTGCGGCACACGCGGTTGAGCGCGAACACATCACCTTCGATGTAGAGCGGGCCGAATACGAGGTCGTTGCGCAGCTCGAGACCCGCCTTCGCCACGGTGGACTGCATCGCTTCTGTGAGGTCCGCGAGCACGGTGTTCAGGTCCAGCGGGAAGCGCTCCACCGGCACGGGCTTCGCGATGTTCCGCAGGTCGTCGAGCAGGCGGCGCACTTCCGCCAGCTCCCGGTCGACGGTCTTCTCGAACACGCCGCGATACTCGGTGTCGTCGTAGAGGCGTGTCATCAGCTTGGCGCTGTTGCCGATGTTCTGAATCGGGTGCGACAGGTCGTGGACCAGGCCGATCGCGACGCGGCCGAACGTGGCCTGCCGCTCCTTCGCACGGACCTCGTCCTGCAGCCCCTGGAGCCGCGCCGTCATGTTGTTGAACGCGTCGCCGAGCTGGCCCAGTTCGTCGTGCGACGTGACGGCGACACGCGTATCGAGATGGCCTTCGGCGACGCGGCGCGACCCACGCGTCAGCGCCAGGATGGGCTGGATGAACCGGTGCCCGTGGAAGTAGCCGACGATCACCATCACGAGCAGTGAGAGCGCGATGGCGACGCCGAGCTGCACCTGAAGACGCTCAGCGACCGCGAACGCCTCGGACTCCGGCTGCTCGACCATCACGATCCAGTCGAGCCCTGGAACCTTTGTCGCCACACCGAGCGTGCGTCCGTCGCGCCCGTCATAGGTCTCCACGGCAATCGTGGACGGCACCGCTTCGGGGCCTCGCAGGCGGGAGGTCAGCGGGTGAGACTCGGCGTTGTCACCTCGCGCAATCCGGGGTGTCTCGCGCAGGTCGCCGTGGGCGACCAGCAAGCCCTCACTGGATACCAGAGACGCGAAGCCCTCGTTGCCCAGACGGATGCGTCCGATGATCCGCCACAGGTCCTCAAGGCTCGCGCGCCCGACCAGCCAGCCGCGTTCCTCGTTCGCGGCTCGCAGCGGCACAGCCATCACCAGCGTGGGCAGGAGGTCGGCGTCGAGAGTGAACGGCGAGACGTAGACGCCCTTGATCGTGCGGCTGTCGGCGCCAGGGAGCCTGGCGGACGGTCGGCCGATACGGCTGCTCGCCACCGGAGTGCCGGCACTGTCCAGAAGGGTCAGTTCGGAGAACTCCGGGAACTGGACCACGAACTCCTTCAGCGCACGGTCTTTGCGAAGAATGGAGATGTCTTCGTCGCCAAGGTCGGCCGCCACGGCCCGGAGAATGCGGACGGTGCTGTCGAAGTACAGCTCGATGTGCTCCGCAGCCCGATGCGCTACATTCGAATTGCCCGCGATGACTGTCGTGCGTGTGCCGGTTCGGAGCGTCAGGAGTGACGCACCGCCGTAGGCGAGCAGTGGCAGGATGGCTGCCGCCGCAAACAGCAGCGCGAACCGGCGTGCCAGGGGTGTCAACGCGCGATCTCTCTTCTCGCTTCCGCCCCCGGGCGGATGCGCCACTGAGAAAAGGGTTGAAACGGCCCGAGCCCCTGCCCGGTCGGCACCTCGACTCGCCGGCTCACGGCCCTCGAGCGTTCACTCCATGCGATGAAGACGCCCGGGGGGTTGTCCGCAAAGGCACGCTGCAGCTCGCTGGTCGCCGCGCGCACGACCGACTCGCTCGCACTCCGGCGGAGTGAGTCGAGAGCCCCGTCGACACGCGGGTCTGAGTAGCCAAAGACGTTCAGGCCCGGTGTGCTCCCCGGCGTATGCCAGAACGAGTAGATGCGGGAAAGAGAGGGGCCGCTGAGCAGATCGAGCAGGACGGCGTCGAACGTTCCGGACGTCATCCGGGCTTCCATGTCGGATAGCGCAACGGACTCGAACAACAGATCAACACCGACGTTGTGAAGAGCTCGCTGGAGCTCAAGCGCCAACTTCTCGACGGCGTCGAATCCCTCGGGAATGAGGCACGAGAACCTGAGGCGGCTTTCCTCAGACTTCGCCGGGAAGCCCGCGCCAGCGAGTGCCGCTCTCGTCAGCGCGGGGGCGTATCCGAACGTGCTACCCGACTGATCGTACGCCCAGTGCTCCGGCCAGACGGGGCTCCACGCGGCCTTGCCCTGTCCCCGCAGCGCCGTTCTGATCAGGGCCTCTCGGTCGATCGCCGAGTTGAGTGCGCGCCGCACGAGCGGGCTTCTGAGCTGCGGGCGAGAGGAGTTGAACGCCAGGACGTACACGTACCGCCGGGGAAAGGACCTCGTTTCGATCGTGCTGTCGCTCAGGAACTCCGTGCGCTCGGCCGAGACGTTCCAGACGGCATCCAGCTCTCCCCGAAGGAGCTCCGCCCATGCCTGGCGTGCCGTCGGATGCTGGGAAACAATCAGCCTCGCGACCTGCGGCGCGCCGCCATGGTAGCGCTCGTGGGCCCTCATCTCGACGCGTGCCGGAGATACTGACGTAGGGATAAACGGTCCGGTACCGACAGCCGGAGCCGATACGACGGGTCGCTGAAGTCGCAGGTCGAGGTCGTCGACAAGGAAGGCTGACGGAGCAGAGAGAGTCAGCGTGACTCGCTCCGGGCCGTCGGCCTTGACGTCCACGATGTCGTTGAGGCCGGGATGAAGCGCGGACCGTTGCTGCGGTTTCAATGCGCGCTGCAGGGCTTCCACGGCTGCGTCGGCCGTGAACGGGGATCCGTCATGCCAGACCACGCCAGTCTGCAATGTAAACGTCCACCGCAGCCCATCGTCAGATACGACCCAGCTCCTGGCGAGCCGGGGGAGCGGCCGGCCGTCGCCACCTCGAAGCGTCAAGCCTTCGTAGGCAAAACTCCGCCAGACCTCTGAAATCCCGACGTCCGGCGAGTCGGAACCACCCTCGGCGACTCCCAGGTGAATCTCACCGGTCGGATTCCGGTCCGGCGCGTTGTTCTGTGGTTGAGCACAGGCAGCCGCAAGGCTGAGCACGAGGGCCGTGCCCCCTGACCGGAGAGCGGCTGGGCGGCACGGCAGCAGGCCTGTGATGATTCTCTTGGACACGGCGCTGCAGGAAGTATCGGTCGAACCGCAGCGCCGCGAGAGGGGCCGGGCATGTGCCCGGCCCTGCGAGAACTACCGGGACGGAGCGCCCTCGTCGTCGATGAACCAGGGGCACGCGTTCTGGGGCTTGGCGGCCGGAGCGGCCTTCTTGATGACCGTGATCTTCATGGTGTGTCCTCTCGGGGGGTAGACGAGTGGTTAGTTGAGTGCCGTCCCGGCCGCGAGCGAGCGGGCCAGGCCGACGACCGCCGATTCGAAACTCGACTTGTGACATGTCGGCGTGTTCATGTCACCGAGCTCCGTGTGCGAGGCGACGCTGCAGCCCCCCGCGCACACAGGAATGAACGCGCAGTCGCCGCAGTTCTTGTAGGCGGCGAGCGCGTCAAAACGTCTGGCCGAGGCCTGCAGCGCTGAGGAGCTGCGGCCGTCGATATGTCCCATCGCCTGCGTGGCATCCGCGGCGAACCCGGGGCAGGCATGCAGATCGCCGTCCGGGCTGATCGTGTGGGCGTTCTTGCGGTGGATCTCGCACGGCCCCATGTGCACGCCGTCGACGGTCGGGAACCCGCGCTTGCGCGTTTCATCGCGCAGGAAGTCCATCTGATCGTCGAGCAGGTTGCAGGAGTCGCACCCGCCGCCGGTACCCGCGCCGGCGCTGGTCATGCACGCGCCGCCGAGCGGCTTGCCGTGGTCGGTCACCGCCGTCAGTGGGATGAAGCCCTTCGGCATCGCCGGCTTGGTCGGCGCCGTCTTGATGATCGGCTTGAAGTTGATCTTCGCGAGCTTGTCCGCGAACTCCTGCTGCTTCAGGAAGTCCAGCAGCGCCGGATAGCTCTTCACCGAGTCCTCGTCGAAGTTGCCGCCGATGGTGATCGCGACCTGATCCGCAACGCGGCGCACGTTCTCGACGATGCGGTCGAAGGTGCCCTGGCGTCCGCGCAGCGGGCGCATGCGGTCGTGCGTCTCCTTGTCGCCGTCGAGCGTGACCTTCACGCCGGAGAGGCCGAAGGGCTTCAGCCGGCCGACCAGTTCGGGCGTGAGCAGCAGACCGTTGGTGACGATGTTGATGGTCTGGCGGGCGCCGGCCGCCTGCGTGAGGGTATGACCCTGCTCGGCAAGGTAGTAGATGACCGGCAGGTTGAGCAGCGGCTCTCCGCCGAAGAAGGTCAGCGCGAGCCGACGCGGCTTCACGGCGTCGAGGCGATCCTTGATCCACCCGGCGACCCTGGCGGCCGTCTCGAGCGACATCTTGTGCGCGAAGAGATTGTGATCGTCGTGGTCGCCCTGCAGGCAGTAGTCACACGCGAAGTTGCACTGCAGCGTCGTGAGCACCGTGACGCGGAGCGTGTCGCCGTCCTCGCGGACGTTCGCGAAGTACTCCTTCAAGGTGTCCTGCTCGGACTCGCGGCTGGGAACGATGAAGCCCTCGTCGGCGAGCAGCGTCAGCGTTTCGCGCTCTTCGGCCGTGAACGGTCCGCCTGCCCCCGCGCGATCCAGGAGTGGCACCACGTCTGGCGTGACCAGCAGTTGGGCGTCGGTCAGCGTGTTGAGGAGGAAGACCTGGTCCTGCTCGGGAAGCGGAACCCGGACGGTGAACTGCGAGGGCTGCATGCCCCCTCAAGGGGCAACGGCCGTTCCCGGCCGGCATCATGCAGTGAGACAGGCAGGGGCCAGCCTGCGAATGGCCGCAATACGGCCTTAAAACAGGGGGATTCCTCTCTTTTGGGCGAATGGCGAAGTGCGCGTCGACCGGCCAATCCGTTGGCCGAATCGGCCAATCCATTGGCCGGTTCAATCAGTGCGTTGTCTGTTCCTGAGTCGGCGCCGGGCGGAGGATCTGCCGGATCTCAAGGCGTTCCATCTTGTGCTTCAGCGTGCTGAGCGGGATGCCCAGCGCCCGGGCCGTGGCGGCGATGTTCCACCCCCGGCGCTCCAGCGCGCGGATCAGGAAGTTCCGCTCGAACGCCGCCATGGCGATGTCCAGCCGGTTCTCGTCCTCCCGCGCGGCGTCTTCGG
>JBIKWH010000075.1:0-7386 GCA_044356435.1 Vicinamibacterales bacterium | reverse complement strand
CGACATCCCCCCTGGCAAGAGCACCCGCACGACGGTGGGTGGGCTGAACATCTTCCATCACGCGTCGGTCACCGTGATCCCGCCGCCAGGCGTCGAGCCGGATCCGAGCTCGAGCCTGCCGGCCCACGAAGTGGGACGTAACGGCGACCTCTTCGACCCCGAGGCCGGCCGCATGCTCAAGGCGGGCTCGTCGATCTCCTTCAATAACAATCACCTCCACGCCAATGGTCGGAAGACCAAGGGACGACTGGAAGTGGGGCTGCGCTTCCACCCGAAGGGCTACAAGCCGAAGAAGGACTTCCGCGCCATCTTCTTCGGGACCACGGAGATCGACCTGCCGGGCAACACCGCTGACCAGCGCATCGAGGCCTACTACACGCTGCCGGAGAACGGCCGCATCATGAACTTCGAGCCCCACATGCACGCCACGGCGACCCGCATGTGCTTGGAGGCCATCTATGGCTCGACGATCCAGACGCTGAACTGCGCGGGCTACAACCACAGCTGGGTGCGGAACTATCAGTACGACCCTGAATCCGCGCCGCTGCTGCCCAAGGGGACGATCCTGCGGGTCGTCGGCTGGTTCGACACGACGCCAGCCAATCCGCGGCTGATCGACTATCGCAACTGGACCGGCGGCGGTAACCGGTCCGTGGACAACATGTTCATCAGCCTCTCCCACATGTCGGTGCTGACCGACGAGCAGTTCAAGGCAGAGGTCGCCAAACGTGAGCAGGAGATCCGCGACGGGAAAGCCGATTCGGTGGGCTGCATCACGTGCGGCATCGGCGCAACGACTCTCGTGGGGCAGCGCGCGAGCGGGAACCAGTAGGGCAGCGCAACATGGCACATCTCAGAGTGTTCTGCATCGCGGGGCTGCTCGCGGTGCTGGGGGGGAGCTCCGTTTCGGGCCAGCCGGCCACCATCTCCAGGGGGCAGACCGTGGCACCGGCCTATGAAGGTTGGGAACGCAACGCCGACGGCTCGTTCAATCTGGTGTTCGGGTATCTGAACCGGAACTGGGACGAAGCCGTGGATGTCCCGGTCGGTCCTGACAACAGCATCGAGCCTGGCGGTCCCGATCAGGGGCAGCCCAGCCACTTCCTTCCCAGGCGGAACCGGTTTCTGTTCCGCGTGAGGGTGCCTAAGGACTTCGGCGAGAAGGAGATCGTCTGGACACTCACGACGAAGGGGAAGACGGAGCGCGCGTATGCCACGCTGAAGCCCGACTACTTCATCGACGATCAGGTGATCACGATGAACTTCGGTCGTGGCACTGGCGACAACGAGCTGTTCAACAACAACAAGGCGCCGGAGTTGAAGGTCGAGTCCGCCAGGACGCTTTCGGCACGTGTTGGAGAGCCGGTGACGTTGACGGCTGTGGCGACGGACGACGCCTACCCGAAGCAGCGCAACCTGCCCCCGATTAACCCGCGAGTGCCAGGTGGCATCGCCCAGGCAAGCGCGATGGGCCTGCGTTTCGCGTGGTTCGTCTACCGCGGCATCGGTTCTTCCGTGACGTTCGATCCGCCCCAGTTCAAGGTGCAGGAGGACACCCGCGGCGGCGGGCCCTGGTCTCCAGGGTGGCCGACGCCACCGATTCCGGCTGGCAATCGCTGGGTCGTCCGCGCGACCTTCACGCAGCCGGGTACCTACGTGCTGCGTGGGCTGGCCCACGACGGCGCGCTCACCGACCATGAGGACGTCACGGTCACCGTGCAGTGAGGACCCTGGTCCTGGTGGGGGCCTGCGCAACAGCGCTCATCACCTGGTGCCTTCACACGCCTGTCGTCTTCTCACACGAAACGTCGAAGACGACGGTCACGTTCGATCGCGAGATCTCCAGAATTGTCAGGCGGAAATGCCTGGCGTGCCACGCCGAGAAGACGATCGCGTTCCCGCTCACGACCTACGCGGAAGCACGGTCCTGGGCGCGCGCCATTGAGGAAGAGATCCTCAGCCGCCACATGCCGCCCTGGCGCGCGGCTCCCGGATACGGTGTGTTCGCGAACGATGGAAGCCTGAGCACGCGCGAGCTCCAGCTCCTTGTTGCCTGGATCGAGGGCAACGGTCCGAAGGATTCGGCGCAGAAGATCATCGCGAACATCGATCAGTTCGAGACGGCCGACAAGGACCGGCTCCGCCTGCCGCCTCCACGTTGGGAGCTGGGCACACCCACGTGGATCGGGGAACTGCACGCAGGCACCGTGGAGCCGGGTCTCGCCGACCACGTCCGCACGGCCGTGCTCGACACCGGGCTTGCGGCACCGAAGTGGGTCAGGAGCATCGAAATCAGGCCGACCGATCGGCGCGTTGTCCGCGCCGTGTTCCTCACGGTCGAGGGGACCGGGCAGTGGCTGGGGAGCTGGACTCCGTGGCACGGGACGGTGCGGCTGCCGGAACAGACGGCCTTCCACCTCCCCGCTGGTGCACGAATCGTCGTGGAGTCACATTACCGGAGCGCCCGCGAAGCGGTGGAGACCCGGACACAGATCGGACTGCACTTCGCGGACGTTCCCGCCAGATGCGTCTCCGACCTCCGACTGCGAGCCACCAGCGACGGCGAGGGTCGCGTTCGCGCGGTGTCCGTGCTCGCTGAGGCTGCGCGAGTCCTGGCGTTGAGACCGGAGGTCGGCGAGGGCGTTCACGCGTTCGAAGTGCGGGCACGTACTCCCGACGGAGCCACGCAGATCCTGCTGTTCGTGAAGGACGCGTTGCGGGAGTGGCCCACACCCTACATCCTCAAAACGCCGGCGTCGCTCCCGCGGGGCACGGTACTTCAGGCGACCGCGTACTTTCCGCTTTCTGGCACGACGTCTGCCGCGCCGCGTTTCGAGGTCACCGTGAGCCGCGACGCGGAGTCTGGCTGCGGCTCACCTACCGGTTAGCACCGACTCCCGCCACTTCGAATGTGAAGGGGAACGTGTGCACCGTGTCCTGGTACTTGAACTGGGTCCAGGCACGGTAGCGCCCCGGTCGCGGTATCAGCCCCTCGAATATCACGCTCGGGCCGCCGAGCACCGTTTCCGGATCGACGCCCGCGGGTAGGTTCTCCAGCGGGTGTGAGTGGACATACTCGATCATGTCCTCGCTCATGATGAGCATGTGTCCGAAAGCACCGAGGTAGGCCTGCAGCTCGTGTACTGGCGCGTTCGACCCGGCCTTCGTCAAGGTGAAGGTGAGGTGGCTATGCACGGCGGCCAGCATCGGCACAGGGTCGTACCGGACCGTCGCGGTCAGATCGCCGACCGTCTTCGAGGCTGACATGTCGGGCCTCAACTGGGCACCGTCGGCGATCAGATCACCTTCATAACCGGCCGTGACCAGCGGCCTCGCGATGAACTGGGACGACGCGCCCTGCGGCGCGAAATCCGACAGGACCTTGTAGTGGCCAGCCCTGGGCAGGGTCACGTCAATCCACCAGGCCCCGTCGTCGCCCTGTTCCGGGTGAATGTGTTCGAAGAACTCCATGTCCATGCTGATGACGAAGAGGTGGTACGGCTTGTCGTGCACCAGTTCGAAGTTCGTCACGGTCGCGCCGGTATCAGGGTGCAGGACCCTGAAGATGAGCCGGACGGGCTCTCCGGGTGTCACGATCGGCGGCTCGGTCCTGAACTCCACCTGGTAGTCCCGCATGTCGAACGGTTTCCCGAGCACGAGCTGCATGCTGCACTTGGGACAGGTGCCGGGTGCGCCGGACACGACATCCGGATGCATCGGACACATGTAGGCCGTTTCGTCGTCCGCGAGGGCTGCCGTGCTGTCGCCATCGAGGCCTGATGTGGTGGCGCGGAATGCGGGCGCGCAGGCTGACGCCGCGACGAGCGCGACACACAGCGCCGCGAGAGTCGCCGCCAACCCACGGGAAGGTGCCATGACGGAGCCCAAAATATCATGTCCGCGCGAAGGGCCGGCTCCCGTAGTGGCCTTGTTCCTCGCCCCATTCGATACAATCACCTGGCCATCGCGCCAGCGCGCGTCGGCACACCCACGTGCACGTCACAGCCATCATCGCTGCCGGAGGGCACGGCGCCCGATTCGGTGCCGATCAACCGAAACAGCTCCTGTTGCTCGGAGGCCGCCCGATTCTCGACAGGGCCGTGGAGGCGTTTGCCGCCTCACCTCTCGTGCAGGACGTCATCGTGGCGCTCCCGGCGGCCGTACTCGCGGACCCGCCCGCGTATCTCCGCCGGCCGAAGGTGCGGCTCGTCGAGGGTGGTGAGACGCGTCGGGCGTCGGTGGCGGCGGCCTTTGCCCACGTGCACGATGGGTCGGATGTCGTGGCGATCCACGACGCCGCCCGGCCGCTCGTGTCCCCGGCCCTCATCGCCCGCACGGTCGAGGCCGCTGCGCGCACGGGCGCGGCTATCGCGGCACTCCCGATCCACGACACCGTGAAGCGGGGCGGAGCGGAGGGGACGATTATCGAGACGGTTTCGCGGACGGGGCTCTTCGGCGCGCAGACGCCACAGGCCTTCGGCGTGCACGTGCTGCGCCGGGCGCTCGCGGGCGCGGGTGCGCTGGTCGCGACCGACGAGGCGATGCTCGTCGAGCAGTCCGGGCAGGCCGTCACGCTGGTCGAGGGCGATCCCGGAAACATCAAGATCACGACGGCTGAGGATCTCCGCATGGCTGAGGCACTGCTTGGGCACGACGGACGGCCGCGCGTCGGCACCGGCTACGACCTGCACCGGCTCGTGGCCGGCCGCCCGCTGGTGCTCGCGGGTCTGACGATCCCGTACGAGAAAGGGCTCAGCGGTCACTCCGACGCGGATGCCGTGTGCCACGCCGTGACGGATGCGCTCCTCGGCGCAACAGGCCTGGGCGACATCGGCCGCCACTTTCCGGACACCGATGTCGCCTGGAAGGACGCCGACAGCGTGCAGTTGCTGGCACAGATCGTCGGCCGCGTGACGACCGCGGGCTTCACGATCGGGAATGTGGACGTGACGGTGGTGGCCGAGCGTCCGAAGCTGGCGCCACACGCCGATGCCATGCGCGCGAATCTGGCGCGCGTGCTGGGTATTGATATCTCGCGCGTCAGCGTCAAGGGCAAGACGAACGAAAAGGTCGATGCCGTCGGCGCCGGCGAGGCGATTGCCGTGCATGCCGTGGCGATGGTGTTCGGATGAGCGCGTCCGGTCCGCGGGTCCGCTTCGCGCCGAGCCCGACCGGACAGCTCCATGTCGGCAACGCGCGCACCGCGCTCTTCAACTGGCTGATCGCCCGCGGGCAGCAGGGCACGTTTCTGCTCCGAATCGAAGACACGGACTTCGACCGATCGACGGCCGAGTCCGACCGCAGCGTTCTCGACGACCTCCGCTGGCTGGGGCTGGAGTGGGAGGAGGGCGTGGAGGCCGGAGGGGCGTACGGTCCGTATCGGCAGTCCGAGCGTCTCGGGATCTACCGCGAGCACGCCGACCGCCTGCTCGATGGCGGCCACGGCTACTACTGCTTCTGTTCGCCCGAGCGCCTCGAGGCGGAGCGCGAGGCCGCGATGGCCGCGGGCCGCCCGCCGATGTACGCGGGCACCTGCCGGGGCATCGCCCTGGCCGATGCGCGGGCGCGCATCGCCGCGGGTGAGCCTGCCTCGATCCGTCTGCGCGTGCCTGCGCACCGCGAGGTGGCCTTCGACGACCTCGTCCGTGGGACGGTGCGCTTCGAGACGGAGGTGATCGGCGACCCCGTCGTCGTCCGCTCGGACGGTGTGCCGGCCTACAACTTCGCCGTCGTCGTCGACGACGCGCTGATGGACATCACGCTGGTCGTGCGCGGCGAGGATCACATCTCGAACACGCCGCGGCAGATCCTGCTCTACGAGGCATTCGGGTACGCGCTGCCGCAGTTCGCCCACGTGTCGATGGTGCTCGGGCCGGACCACACGAAGCTCTCGAAGCGGCACGGCGCCACGTCGGTGCGCGAGTTCCGCGAGCGCGGGATTCTGCCGGAGGCGCTGGTGAACTACCTCGCCCTGCTCGGGTGGTCGCCTGGCGAGAACGAGGAACTGCTGCCGGCCGACGAACTGGCAGGCCGGTTCCGGATTGAGCACGTCGCCCACAGCGCGGGCGTCTTCGACCCGGAGAAGCTGGCCTGGGTCAATCGCCACTACCTCAAGCTCGCGTCGCCGGAGCGCCTTGCGGCGCTGGCGGCACCGTTCGTCGACGCGGCCGGCTGGGGGCGCCCCGGCTCCGCGGCGGACCAGGGGTTCCTGGAGGCGTTGATGGCCGGGGTGGTGACATCGATCGACTGCCTGGCGGACGTGCCGGAACGCGTGCGGTTCCTGTTCGCGTTCAACGCGGCCAGCGCGCTGGCCGTACCCGGCGTCGCCGAGGAACTGGCGTCACCGGTGGCGCGGGCCGTCGTGCTGGCGTTCGCCGATGAACTGGAGGCGTGCGGGCCGCTCTCCGACAGGGAGCTGTTTCGCGCGGCAGCCACCCGTGTCCGGCAGAAGACCGGCGCGAAGGGGAAGGAGCTGTTTCACCCCATTCGCCTGGCGGTGACCGGCGAGCCGTCGGGGATGGAGCTGGACCATGCAGTGCCGCTCATCGAGCTGGCGGCCGCGCTGCCTGCGGATTCGATGTTTGCGCGGGTACCGTCGGCTGCCGCGCGTGCGCGGGCCATGGCCACCGCGGTGGGGTCGGCGTGATCGTCTTCGGGATCAACCCGGTGCTCGAGGCGCTGAAGGGCGGTCGCGTCCGGGAGTTGCGCGTGGCGCAGCGCGCGGACGAGCGGCTGGGTCGCCTGCTCGCAACGGCCCGGCAACGCAATGTTCCGGTGCGGCACGTGACGCCGGATGAACTGGACCGGCTCTCGCGGAAGGGCGTGCACCAGGGCGTGGCGGCCGAGGTGGAGGAGCGGGCGTCGGCGTCGCTGACGGACCTGCTGGCCGGCCCGGGAGCCCCGCTGGTCGTCGTGCTCGACGGTGTCGAAGACCCGCACAACCTTGGTGCCATTGCCCGCTCGGTGGACGCGGCGGGGGCCGGGGGGCTGGTCGTCCAGGAGCGGCGGTCCGCCGCCCTCGACGGAGTGGCGGTCAAGGCCTCGGCCGGAGCCCTCCATCACATTCAGGTCGCCGAAGTGGTGAACATCGCCCGGGCGGTCGAAGAGCTCAAGGAGGCCAATGTCTGGGTGGTCGGGCTGGCCGGCGAAGGGGAAGTGCCCTATACCGAGGTGGATTTCACCCTCCCAACTGCCATCGTCCTCGGCGCGGAAGGGCAGGGCCTCAGGAGGTTGGTACGGGAGCGCTGTGACCGGCTGGTAAGAATCCCCCTGCACGGGCAGATCGAAAGCCTGAATGTCTCAGTCGCGGCAGGAATCGTGCTCTTCGAGGCCGTCAGGCAACGGAGCCTCGCGCTGGAAGGCCAGGCCCGGTCCAGCCGTTGACAC
>JBIKWH010000119.1:0-6079 GCA_044356435.1 Vicinamibacterales bacterium | reverse complement strand
CGACAGCACGCGCAGCAGCGTGGACTTGCCGGCGCCGTTGCCGCCGACGACACCGACCACGGTGCCCCGCTCGACCTCGAACGAGACGTCCCGGATGGCCCAGAGCGGCGTCGTCGGGCCGTCGACACCTTCGCGGCCCGTGAGCCTGCGGCCCAGGCTGGCTGCCCCCAGCATGATCCGCTCACGAAGCGTTCCCGCCTGTTGGCTGGCCTGGCCGATCTGGTACAGCTTGCCGAGGCCCTCTACGCGGAGTGCGAGGTCAGAGGACATCGACGAGGGTGCCTTCCACACGGCGGAAGTACAGAAGCCCGGTCCAGAGCGCGACCCCGAGACTCAGACAGGAGACCAGCAGCATGAGGCCCGGCCGCGGCGTATCCAGCACGGCCCACCGGAAGCCTTCCACCACCGACGCCATCGGGTTCAGTCCATAGATCGGCCGCCACCGCTCCGGCACGAGCGAGGCCGGATAGGCAATCGGCGTGGCGAACATCCAGAACTGCAGCGCGAACGGCAGGACGAAACGGACATCGCGGTACTTCACGTTCAGCGCGGCGAACCAGATGCCGGCCGCGAAGGCTGTCGCCGCGCCGAGCACGATGAACAGCGGCAGCAGCAGCACCTGCGGCGGCGGCCACTGCCGGTACCAGCCCATCTGGAGAAAGAACAGCACGACGAGCCCGATACCGCAGTCAATGAGCGGCGTGATGATCGAGGATGCCGGCACCAGCAGCCTGGGGAAATACACCCGTGCGATCACCCGGTTGCCGACCAGTGAGGCGGCCGCATTGCCAAGGCTTTGCGCGAAGTACGTCCAGGGTACCAGGGCCGCGAACGTGAAGACCGCGTATGGCCGTCCGTCTGACGGCACGCCCGCCAGGCGCCCGAAGACGACCGTGAACACGACCATCGTCAGAAACGGCTGCAGCACGGCCCACGCCGCGCCGAGGACCGTCTGCTTGTACCGTACCTTGGCGTCCCGCCAGACGAGGAAGTACAGCAGTTCCCGGTAGGCCCAGAACTCCCTCAGCAGTACGCCCAGCGGGCGACGGCCGGCGGACACGACCGTGACGGCGGTCACTGCTCGGCCCGCGCGCAGGGGCGCGTATGTGCCAGGAGCCGCCGCACGTTACAGCATGCGCTGGCGGACAAGAATCGTGTCACCTGGCAGGATCGGGTCCGTGACCTTCAGGCTGATTTCCTTCTTCTGCCCCTTCACGAGACGCTGCGCCTTGATGCCTCTGAGAGAACCCTTGTCGGAGACACCGCCTGCCAGGGTGAGGGCCTGCAGCAGCGTCATGCCACGCTCGTAGGTATAGGCGCCGGGAGACCGGACGTACCCGGAGACATAGAATTTCTCCGCGCGGGGCACGAAGATCGTCTCGCCCTCGCGGATCTGGATGTTGGCCGACGGCCGGCCTTCCTGCAGTTCGGCCACGGAGACGCGAATCGTGGCGGTCGCGGCCTCAACCGTCAGCGGATTGTCAACCGGGCCCGCGCCGGGCTTGAGGACAAGTACCTCGCTCCCCGAGTTGGCCGAAAGATACCCGGCCTGTGCCAGGGCTTCGAGCAGCGTGGTCTGCGCGCCCGTGAGCGGGAACTTCCCGGGAGACTTCACCTCGCCGACGATGAAGATGCTCCGCGCGCGGAACTGCTCCACCTCCACGGTCACCTGCGGGCGCTTCACCCATCCTTCGGCGAGCTTCTTGACCAGGAAGTCCTCGATGCCGCGCAACGTCTGGCCGGCCGCCGGCACGAGGCCGATGAACGGATACGTGAACGAGCCGTCGGTATCAACCCGGTACGACCCACTGAGCTGGGGCTCCTCGAAGACGACAATCCGCAGCACGTCCTGCTGGCCGACGACGTAGTCCCGATTGTCCGGTTTGACCTGCGCCAGCGCCGGCATCGAGGCCGCGATGAAGAGCGCGAGGAGGGCGACGGTGCGTTTCAACATGGCACGATCCTTCACAGGATGAGGGACAGAGACGCCAACAGACGCTCCCGACGGAAGTTCTCGATGGGAAATGAAGACCGACGGGTCTGCACGTCGTACGCCAGCGTGGTCCGGACCGCTGTCGACCAGTACAGGGCCAACCCCACTGCATACGAATCATACCGCTCATGCCGGGCGATCTGGTTCACGAACAGGTTTTCCGAGTGACGCATGAACTGGCGCGATGCGGCGGCGGTTCCCTTCAGTGGCCCGGCGATGTCCTGGACGAGATCGATGCCGTACTGGGTCTGGAGATTGAACGGAGAGTCGTACGACGCCTGGGTGTCGCGGAAGTACCGCAGGTTGAAGCGGCTCGCCTCCTTGAAGGTGTACGCGACGTTGACATCCGCGAGGAAGCCGCTGAACGGCACCGCCGGAGCCTTGACGCGCAGCCGGTGGTACCCAAGCTGTACGCGGCCGCGAATCACGGCGTCCGGGGCAAAGAAGAGCGTGCCGAAGAAGCGCCGGTCATCGGTGTTCCGTATCGGGTTCCGGTAGGTTTCGCGGACACGGGACGCGTCGAGGCTCAGGCTCGTCAGCGCCGTCAGGGCGTACCGGAACCCAAGGGTCAGGTTCTCGCCACGCCGGTCCAGGCTCTGGGCGAGCTCGATACCGCGGAAGAACTGTCCGCCGTCGAAGTTCATCTTCGAACGGGTCAGGCTGGCCTCGATGCTGCCCTTTGCAGTCAGCGGCACCGCCAGCCCGCCGCCGAACGTCTGGAGGCGGCGCCCGATGCGCAGGTCGATGTCGTTCTGGCGCTCGCGGCCCTGCTCGAGGATGCCCAGGACAAACGGCGTGACCCGGGAGAGATCGCCCTGCACGCGGCCGCTGACCCGGCGATTGAGCATGCGCTCCTGGATGTACTTCTCGAAGTAGACGAAGTCGAGCTGCCCGTCCAGTTGCACGGTCAGCAGCCGCGTCGTGGCCTTCGACGTCACGCTGGGCGTGAAGGTCATCGTGCGATCCGGGCTCCCCTCCGGCAGGAGGTACACGTTGCTGTCCGTGCCGAAGTCCCGGATGGCGAGCGTCGGCGTCCAGGTAACCCCCGCCGTCTCAAGCGGGCGGCCCAGCTGCGCGATGGCGGCGACGGGCCACGCCAGCGTTGCCGACACGAACAGGGCGACCGCGCAGACGCGTCTCATCACCGCACCGCCTGAAACACGCCGTCGCCGTCGAGGTCGAGTTCGAGCAGCGGCTCGGCACCGTCGCGATACGTCAGCCGGCGCACGGGCCTTCCGGGGTGCTGGTCATCATCCATCCGCAGGACACGGAGATCGCCGCCGTCGTACTCCTCCCAGTGATCCACCGTGCCGTCGCGATTGACGTCGGTCTCGACGCGCAGCAGCCGCGGGCCCTCGTAGTGCTCGAAGCGATCGACGACGCCGTCTCGCCCCGTTGACATCTCAATTCGCCGGGCCGTCCCCGCCTGATACAGCCACGTGTCCTCGATGCCGTCACGGCCGCTCGCCGTGCCGAGCTTGAGCAGCTGTCCATTCGACCCGTAGTACTCCCAGCGATCCACTTTGCCGTCCCTGTCCTGATCGCCCTCGAGGCGCACCGGCCTTCCACCCGCCATGAAGGTTCGGACGTCCACGCGACCGTCGCGGTCGACGTCGTAGTCGAGCCGGACCAGATCGCGGGTGCCAGGGTCGTAGACCGGTGTGACCGTGCCGTCTTCAGCCGCGCAGCCGGCAAGCGACGCCGCGGAGAAAACCAAGGCCATAAGCATGACACAAAGAGACAGTATAGGCATTTGAACTACACCCGCGTCATCTCTTAGCCAACCTCTCATCCTGGCCACCGCTCCGGGCTCGAGCCAAATCTACCATCTCGATCTCTCTCGACCCGCGCACGCCTCCCCTGTATCGGTCTGACCCAGCCGTCCGATAAGGGAGGTAGTGCCTTCGCCTCCCTCCATGCCTGATCCGTGCCGGCCGCCCTTGAAGTGGGCGGGCGGGAAACGTCAACTGCTGCCGGCCATTCGCGCCCACTACCCGGTCACCTTTACGCGCTACATCGAGCCCTTTGCGGGGAGCGGGGCCGTGTTCTTCGATCTGGCCGGCTCCGGCCGCCTCGACGGGCGCGAGGCGGTGCTGAGCGACTGCAACCAGGATCTGATCGGCTGCTACCAGGCCGTCCGCGATGAGGCGGACGCCGTGACGGCGGAACTGGAGGATCTCGCGGCGCTCCACGCCGGGCGGCCGGACTTCTACTATGAAGTCCGCGATGGACGCTTCAACCCGTCCCGCGCCTCGGGGGCCTCTCCGACCGCGCCGGCAATGGCGGCGATGTTCATCTACCTCAATCGGACGGGATTCAACGGTCTCTTCCGCGTCAACCGCCGCGGGGCGTTCAACGTCCCCGTGGGACGCTACACGCAGCCCCGGATCTGTGACCCCGTCCGGATCGCGCATGTGTCCCGCCTCTTCCGCGCACCCGGCGTCCGCCTCGAGGTGGCCACGTTCGACCAGGCACTGGCCCGTGCGGGAGCCGGGGACTTCGTCTACTGCGATCCGCCGTACGCCCCGCTATCCGACACGGCGCGGTTCGCGCACTACACGGCCGGCGGCTTCACTGAGGCCGACCAGCGGCGGCTGCGGGACAGCCTGCTCGCAGCCAGCCGACGTGGCGCCCAGATTGTCCTGTCCAACTCCTCGGCACCCGTGATTCTTCGCCTGTTCGGCGAGGGCGAAGCGGCCGAGGCAGGCCTGCTGCTCCGACGCATTCCCGCACGACGGGCCATCAACTCGCGCGCGACCGCACGAGGCCCGGTCGATGAAGTCCTGGTCGTGAGCCGGGCGCTGGCGCTCGGTCAGATTCCGGCGCCCGTACCGGTCCCCGTGCCGGCGCGCGTGCGACGCTCCGCCTGACGGCGCACGTCTAACGCCGTCGGCGCGCCCAGGCGTCCGCCGCACCCTTCACGATCGGCACGAGCGTCGCCGCCATCGCGGCCCGAGAGGCATGGGTGAGAAACCACGCGCGGGCCTCGCGGCCCCGGCGCAGCCGTTCATCGGGCCGGGCCGCCGCGTCCGCCAGCGCCGCCGCCAGCCCATCCGCATCGCCCGGCTCCACCAGCCACCCGCGCGCTCCGTCGCCGAGCATGTCTGGCAGGTCGGACACCCGGCTCGCGACGGGCGGACACCCCATGGCCATGGCCTCGAGCGCCTTGGCCGGCAACTGGCTGAGCGCAAAGCGCATGGCCAGTTGCGGGACCGGCGCTACGTCTGCGGCCGCGAGCAGCGCCGGCATCCGAGCCTGGGGGACCACGCCGAGGTAGTGACAACGCGAGCCCAGCCGAGCCACGCAGGCCTCGAACTCCGGATGCCCTTCGGGACCGGCCAGTGCCAGATGCCAGTCGGCGCACCGTGGGTCAGCCAGCGCGTCCCGCAGAACGGCGAAACCCTTGTGCGGCTGGGGCATGCCGGCAAACACCGCCAGCGGTACGTCCGGCGGCAGGTGGAAGGCACGGCGCGCATCCGCGCGCGACGGGGCCACAGCCGGGTCGAACGTGTGCTCATCAGGACCGTGGCGCAGGATGGTCCCGCCGTAGCGGGACTGGAGGCGCGACGTCGAGACCGTCACCGCCTCGGCGAACGGAACCAGACTGTGTATGGCCAGGGTGTATTTCCAGGCCGTGGCGTGACGCCAGCCCTTCAACACGTCGCGCCAGAGCACGTCGCGGAACGAGACGCCCATGGGCACCCGCTCGTCATCCTCCACATCGAGGAGCAGGGGCCGGCGCCGGCCGAAGGTCGACGCCGCCAGCGCGGCGCCCAGCGTCGGCACGAGCGGCTTGCAGGCGTAGATGATCTCGCCGGTCGCCATTGCGGCCAGACGGGGCAGCGCCGGCAGCAGGCTCGTCACGTCGAGCGGCACACGGAGCGTCCGGTATTCGAACAGCGACCGGTACGGCGCGTACACCTCGCGGTCGTCGTGCAGGAATCCGAGGATCTCCACATCGAAGTGACCGGCAAGCGCGTGCGCCAGCGGCGCGGCCCGGACGATGGGGTTGTTGGCGAGGTCGTGGACGAAGAAGCTGACGCGGGTCATGCCCCGGGACGGTCGAACCGGATGACGATCTGGTTC
>JBIKWH010000088.1:0-6934 GCA_044356435.1 Vicinamibacterales bacterium | reverse complement strand
CGCGAGCAGCGCGCGGCTGAGCCGCGTGCGCAAGTCGCGCACATCGGGGTCGCCCGTCGGGCCCTCCACGCCGCAGTTCCAGCTCAGGTTGTGCCCGTGCCCGTCGGCGTTGCCCTCGCCGTTGGCCTCGTTGTGGCGTTCGTTGTAGCTGACCAGGTCGCGCAGCGTGAAACCGTCGTGCGAGACCACGTAGTTCACGGACGCCACGGGTTGGCGTCCCTCGGTCTCGAAGGTCGCGGACGACCCCGCCAGCCGCTGGGCGAACTCGCCGCGCGTCGTGTCACCACCGAGCCAGAAGCCCCGCACCGTATCGCGGAACCGATCGTTCCACTCAAGCCAGCCATGAGGAAACTGGCCCAGTTGATAGCCGCCGGTGCCGAGGTCCCACGGCTCGGCGATGAGCGTGACGCCCGCCAGTACCGGGTCCTGCTGCACGGCGGTGAAGAAGGCCGACCGCCTGTCGAACCCGGCGTCGCCGCGACCCAGCACGGTCGCCAGGTCGAAGCGGAAGCCGTCCACGTGCATCTCGCCCGCCCAGTAGCGCAGGCTGTCCAGCACGAACTGCAGCACGCGCGGGTGGCGCAGGTCCACCGTGTTGCCGCACCCGGTGCTGTTTTCGAGCCGGCGTGGCGGGTCGCCCACATGGCGGTACCAGCTCGCGTGGTCGAGACCACGCTGACTGATGGACGGTCCCTTCAGGTCGCCTTCAGCCGTGTGGTTGTAGACGACATCGAGGATGACGGCGATCCCTGCCGCGTGCAGCGCGCGCACCATCTCGCGAAACTCGGCCCGCGCCGTGGCGCCGTCGGGAGCCGTGGCGTAGCGGGGATCCGGACAGAAGAACCCGATCGTGTTGTAGCCCCAGTAGTTGACGAGCCCCAGCCGCACCAGCCGTTCCTCGTCGAGGTGCTGGTGCACGGGCAGCAGGCTGACCGCGGTGACGCCGAGCGTCGTCAGGTGCGCGATCGCCGCCGGGTGCGCCAGCCCGCGATAGGTGCCCCGCAGCGCCTCCGGCACCTCCGCCATCCGTGCGGTGAAGCCCTTGACGTGCAGCTCGTACAGCACGCGTCCGGCGGCCGCGTGCCTGACGGGCGTATCCCCGTGCCAGTCCACCACGTCGGCGATGACGCGCGCCTTCAGGGCCGCGCCGGAATTGTCGTGCGGGTCCGGCGTCCCGGGATGCGTCCGGTCGGCGTCGTGGTGCGCCGCATTCCAGTCGAATGCACCGACAATCTCGCGCGCCCACGGGTCGAGCACGACCTTCTGCGGATTGAACCGATGACCGTCGGCCGGCTGCCACGGACCGTGCGCACGCAGGCCGTACACGAGCCCGGGACCCGCGTCCGGCAGAAAGCCGTGAAAGACGTCACCACTGTGCCCGGGCAGCACGGCCCGCGCGCGCTCCTCGCGTCCGGCCTCGTCGAACACGCACAGCTCGATGCGCCGGGCGTGCGCCGAGAAGACGGCGATGTTCACGCCGCCATCCCGCACGGTCGCGCCCATCGGCCACGGCCGGCCAGGGCCGAGCGTCAGCCGTTCCATGCGTAGAACACCGTGGCGAGCGGCGGGAGCGTCAGCACCAGCGACTGTGGACGGCCATGCCACGGCACCGGCTCGGTCGACGCTTCGGCGAAGGGCGTCCCGGCGTTGGAGCCGGCGTACGCGGCGCTGTCGGTGTTGAGGCGTTCCTGCCACCGGCCGGCGAGCGGGACACCGAGGCGAAATCCCTCGTGCACCACCGGGGCGAAGTTGCAGACGACCAGCATCCGGGGCACGCCGTCGTGGCCTTTACGCACGAACGAGAACAGGCTGCGCGCGGCGTCGTCGTGGCAGATCCACTCGAAGCCGTCGCCGCTCGCATCGCGCTCGTGGAGTGCGGGGGACGCGGCGTAGAGCCCGTTCAGATCGCGCACGAGACGCTGCAGGCCGGCGTGCTCGGGATACTGCAGCAGATGCCAGTCGAGCGACTGGGTGTGGTTCCATTCGGCGCTCTGGCCGAACTCGCCGCCCATGAAAAGCAGCTTCTTGCCCGGGTGTCCCCACATGAAACCGTAGAAGGCGCGGAGGTTGGCGAACTGCTGCCAGCGGTCGCCCGGCATCCGGTTCAGCAGCGACCCCTTGCCGTGCACGACCTCATCGTGCGACAGCGGCAGGACGAACTGCTCGCTGAAGGCGTAGACGAGTCCGAACGTCAGCTCGTGATGGTGCCAGGGCCGGTGGATCGGATCGCGGCCCATGTAGGCCAGCGCGTCGTGCATCCAGCCCATGTTCCACTTGTAGTGGAAGCCGAGCCCGCCGGCATACGTCGGCCGCGACACCCCGGGAAACGCCGTCGACTCCTCCGCCACCGTCATCGCGTCCGGCCGTTCGCTGCCCACGACCTCGTTCACGCGCTTCAGCAGCGCGATCGCCTCGAGATTCTCGCGACCCCCGTGGACATTCGGCACCCACTCGCCGTCCTTGCGGCTGTAGTCCCGATAGAGCATCGAGGCGACGGCGTCCACGCGCAGGCCATCCGCGCCGAAGCGCTCGAGCCAGTAGAGCGCGCTGCCGACGAGAAAGCTCCGGACCTCGCGGCGTCCGTAGTTGAAGATCAGCGAGTGCCAGTCCGGGTGATAGCCCTCGCGGGGATCCCCGTGCTCATAGAGGTGGCTGCCATCGAAGCGGGCCAGGCCCCACTCGTCTGACGGGAAGTGCGCCGGCACCCAGTCGAGCAGCACGCCCAGCCCGGCCTCGTGTGCACGGGCGATGAAGCGCCGGAGGCCCTCCGGTTCGCCGTGGCGCGCCGTCGGGCAGTACATCCCGAGCGTCTGATAGCCCCACGAGTCGTCGAGCGGATGCTCGGTGATCGGCATCAGCTCAAGATGCGTGAAGCCCATCCCGGCGGCGTACGGCACGAGGGTCTCCGCCAGCTCGTCCCACGAGAGCCAGCGATTGCCTTCGTCCGGTGCCCGGCGCCACGAGGCGAGATGCACTTCGTAGATGCTGACGGCCGCGTCGTGCGCGTTGGCCGTTCGCCGCGCGGCCGGGGCGGGGACGACCGGTGGCAGCTCGGCGACGATGCTGGCGTTCGCCGGCCGGAGCTCGCTCCGGCGCGCGACCGGGTCCGCCTTGAGCGGCAGCAGGCGGCCGTCGTGGTCGAGCAGCTCGTATTTGTAGCGATCACCCGGGCCCACGCCCGGCAGGAAGATCTCCCAGACGCCGCACTCGCGCCGCAGACGCATCGGATGCCGGCGGCCATCCCAGACGTTGAAATCGCCGACCACGCTCACGCGCGTGGCGTTCGGCGCCCAGACCGCGAAGGCCGTCCCGGCGACGTCCTCGACTACACACGGCCGGGCGCCGAGGACCTCGTAGGGGCGCAGGTGCGTGCCTTCCGCGAGCAGCCAGGCGTCGAGTGGCCCGAGCACCGCACCGAACCGATAGGGGTCCTCCTGCACGGACGACACGCCGTCCGCCCAGGTCACGCGGAAGCGGTACCCGGCGGCGGCCGGCGCCTCGAACAGACCGCGTGGGTCGACGCGGGTCATCGCCGTGCCGGCGCCGCCGGCCCCGCCCACCAGCGAGACGGCCGTCGCGCCCGGCAGCCACGCGCGCACGAGCGGCCCGTGGGGACCGAGCACGGCGAACGGGTCGGGATGACGGCCTTCGCAGACCGCCTCCACGTCCGCAGGGGTCATCACCGGGTCAGTGCCCCGGCTCCACGTGCCAGACGCGGGAGGCATACTCGGCGATCGTGCGGTCCGACGAGAACCAGCCCATGCCGGCCACGTTCAGCACGGCCGTCCGCGCCCACGCTTCCGGATCGCGGAAGAGCGTGTCGACGCGCGCCTGGGCCGCGAGATAGCTCTGAAAGTCCGCGAGCAGCAGATAGTGATCGCCGCCCCAGAGCAGGGAGTCGACGAGCGCACGGTACCGCCCCGGCTCGTCGGGCGAGAACGCGCCGCCACCGATGGCGTCGAGCACCGCGCGGACCTGCAGGTCGCGGTCGTAGATCTCCATCGGCCGATAGCCGGCCGCCCGGCGCGCCGCCACCTCGGCCGTCGAGAGGCCGAAGATGAAGATGTGGTCATCGCCCACGTGCTGGCGGATCTCGATGTTGGCGCCGTCGTCGGTGCCGATCGTCAGCGCGCCGTTCATGGACAGCTTCATGTTCCCGGTGCCGGAGGCCTCCGTGCCGGCCGTCGAGATCTGCTCGGAGAGGTCGGCGCCGGGAATGATCGTCTCGGCCAGGGACACGCCGTAGTTCGGCAGGAACACCACCTTCAGACGGCCGCCCAGCCGCTCATCGGCGTTGATGACCTGCCCCACGTCGTGGATGAGGCGGATGATGTTCTTAGCCGTGACGTAGCCGGAGGCAGCCTTGCCGGCGAAGAGCACCGTGCGGGGCACCCAGTCCTCGGGGCGTCCCGCCAGCATCGCCTGATAGCGCGCGACGACCTGCAGCACGTTGAGCAGTTGCCGCTTGTACTCGTGAATGCGCTTGACCTGCACGTCGAACAGGCTCGACGGGTCGACGGTGACGCCCGTCAACGCGTCGACCGTCGCGGCCAGCCGGACCTTGTTGGCCAGCTTCGCCGCGCGGAAGCGGGCGCGGAACCCCGCATCCTCGGCCAGCGGACGGAGCCGCGCGAGCTGATCGAGATCGGTGCGCCAGCCCCGCTCAAGCACCTCGTCGAGCAGCGTCGACAGCGACGGGTTGGCCTGCGCCAGCCAGCGGCGCGGCGTCACGCCGTTGGTCACGTTGGTGAACCGCTCCGGCCAGCGGCGTGCGAAGTCCGCGAAGATCGTGTCGGTGAGCAGCGCGCTGTGCAGCGCCGAGACGCCGTTGACGGTGTGGCTGCCGGCGACCGCCAGGTGCGCCATCCGCACGCGCTTCTCGCCGTACTCGTCGATGAGCGAAAGACGGCGCAGCAGATCGAGGTTCCCCGGTTCGGCGGCGTCGACCGCGTTCAGCAGCTCGAGATTGATGCGGTAGATGATCTCCATGTGCCGCGGCAGCACCTGCTGCACGAGGCTGACCGGCCAGGTCTCCAGGGCCTCCGGCATCAGCGTGTGGTTCGTGTAGCTGAAACACTGGCGCGTCGTCGCCCACGCCCGCGCCCAGGTGAGCCCGTGGACGTCCATCAGCAGGCGCATCCACTCGGCCACGCCGATCGCCGGATGCGTGTCGTTCATGTGGATCGCCACCTTCTCGGGCAGCTCCGCGATCGTGTGCCCCTCCGAGAGATGCCGGGCGAGGATGTCCTGGAGCGACGCGCTCGTGAAGAAGTACTCCTGCTTGAGCCGCAGCTCCCGGCCTGCCGGCGTGCTGTCATTCGGATAGAGCACCCAGGAGACGTTCTCGAACTGGTTCTTGAACTCGGCCGCGCGGGCGTAGTCGCCGCTGTTGAAGGCGTGCAGGTCGATCTGCGCCGGCGCCGACGCACGCCAGAGCCGGAGCGTGCTGACGCGGGTGGTGCCGTGCCCGGGCACCACCATGTCGTAGGCCTTCGCGTTGACGGTCGCACCGGCGTGCCAGCGGCTGGGCTCGCCGGGCAGCGTGGGCGGCTCCACCCATCCGTCGAACTGGACGGGATAGCAGACGCCGAGCCGATGGAACTCCCACGGCGTGCCGTCCTCGAGCCAGGGGTCGGGGTGCTCCACCTGGCGCCCGCCCTGGATGCTCTGCGCGAACATCCCGAACTCGTAGCGGATGCCGTACCCCCAGGCCGGCAGCCCCGCCGTCGCCATCGAATCGAGAAAGCAGGCAGCCAGGCGGCCCAGGCCGCCGTTGCCGAGTGCCGCGTCCGGCTCGCCCGCCGCGAGCTCTTCAAGCGTCCGGGCGTGCGCGGCCGCCACCTCTGCCGCGGCGGGTTCGAGCTCGAGCGCCGCCAGCGCGTTCCCGAGCGTGCGGCCCATCAGGAATTCCATGGAGAGGTAATAGACGCGCCGGGCGCCATTCTCACGGTCCGCCTTCTGGGACCGGACCCAGCGTTCGGACAACTGCTCGCGCGCGAGCAGCGCGACGGCGCGGAGCACCTCGGCCGTACGCGCACGGGAGGGCGCCGCGCCGACCTGCGTCAGCAGTCGCGCGTGTACGGCGTCGAGGAGAGGAGATGAGCCGGATGCATTCATGGTCTACTCTGTAATCAACGTACTAAAAGACGCCGCCAGATGACAGCAGGCGCACGACGAGGGAGACACAGATGGCCCCGCAGATGATGCCGGCGCCCAGCATGGACCTGCCGCGCAAGGCTGTGGCACTGGTGCTGGCGGGCGGGCGCGGCAAGCGACTCATGCACCTGACGGACCGGCGCGCCAAGCCGGCCGTGTACTTCGGCGGCAAGTTTCGCATCATCGACTTTGCCCTCTCCAATTGCCTGAACTCCGGCATCCGCCGGATCGGCGTCATCACGCAGTACAAGAGCCACAGTCTGCTGCGGCATCTGCAGCGGGGCTGGGCCTTTCTCAACGGGGAGATGGGCGAGTTCGTGGATCTGCTGCCTGCACAGCAGCGCGTGGACGAAGACCTCTGGTACCGCGGCACCGCCGATGCGGTGTATCAGAACCAGGACATCGTCGCGTCCTACAGGGCGGACTACGTGATTATCCTGGCTGGCGACCACGTCTACAAGATGAACTATGCGCAGATGCTGGCCGACCACATCGCGCTCGGCGCCGAATGCACCGTCGGCTGCGTGGAAGTGCCGCGCAGCGAGGCGCACGCCCTGGGTGTCATGGCCGTCGACGAGGCGCGCAAGGTCACCGACTTCGTCGAGAAGGCCGCGGATCCGCCCACCATGCCCGGCAAGCCGGACCGCTGCCTCGCCAGCATGGGCATCTACATCTTCAAGGCATCGTTCCTGTTCAAGGACCTGGAACGCGAAATGGCCGACCCGTCGTCGAGCCACGACTTCGGCAAGGATGTGATTCCGCGACTCGTCCGGATGGG
>JBIKWH010000073.1:0-7510 GCA_044356435.1 Vicinamibacterales bacterium | reverse complement strand
TTGCGCCCATGGCCGGCATGACCGACTCCGCGTTCCGGCGGCTGGTGAAGCGCCAGGGCGGCTGCGGCCTTGTCGTGACCGAGATGGTGAGCTCGGATGGCCTCGTGCGCGGCATCGACCGCACCCTCGAGTACGCCGAGTACACCGAGGAGGAGCGGCCCGTCTCCATCCAGATCTTCGGCGGCGACCCCGTGAAGATGGCCGACGCCGCGCAGATCGTGCAGGGGCTCGGCGCCGACGTCGTGGACGTCAACATGGGCTGCCCCGTGAACAAGATCGCCAAACACAACGCCGGGTGCAGCCTGATGCGCGAGCCTGCGCACGCCGCCGCCATCATCGAGGCGATGGCCAAGGCCGTGAAGATCCCCGTCACGGTGAAGATGCGCGCCGGGTGGAATGAGCAGGAGCGCAACGCCCCGGAACTCGCGCGCCGCGTGGCGGATGCCGGCGCCGCCGCGGTGACGGTACACGGCCGCACCGCCGCGCAGAGCTACTCAGGCTTCGCGGATTGGGATCTGGTGCGCCGCGTGCAGGATGCCGTGAACATTCCGGTGCTGGGCAGCGGCGATTGCGTGGAGCCGGAGCAGATTCTCGGGCGGCTCGCGGAGGGTACGGAAGGCGTGCTCGTGGGCCGGGGCGTGCTGCGCAATCCGTGGATCCTCGCGCAGACAGCGCGCGCCGCGGCGGGCTTGCCCGTTACGCCGGTCTCGCTCCAGGAGCGGGGGCAGTTCCTGCTGGACTACATCGACCTGCTGCTGCAGGAGGGAATGGACGAGGCGTCGGGCTTCCGTCACAGCGCCGTGGCACCCTCTGGCCGGGTGGTGCATGGGAATCGGGAGAAGTGGGTGGTGAACAAGATCCGGGCCCTCTGCTCCTGGTACACGAAGGGGATGGAGGGAGGGGCAGAGTTGAGGACACAGGTGAACTTGGCGCCGACGCTTCCGCAGCTTCGAGACCTGATCGAAGCATTCTTCACCCGGCAGGTCGATCTCCGCGACCGCGCAGCGTTGTTCCACCCCTCCTGTTTCTGACATGCCCCTTCGCATAGCCTGCGACCTTGACGGCACCGTCGCCGACATGGACGGTGCGCTCCAGCAGCACGCGGAGGCGCTCTTCGGCGCCGATGTCGACGTGCGCTTCAACGTCGGCGCTCAGCGCGAAGTCCCGAGTGACGAAGAAGCGGAAGCCGCAGCCGAGACGACTTCGGACGAGACGGCCGACGCGGCACGATCCGCCGAGAGCAAGCGACGGCCGCTGACCAGCCGTGAGTACAGCTTTCTCTGGTCGCACGTCCGCAAGGTCGAGAACTTCTGGGAGACGCTGGCCGAGATCGAGCCCGGAGGTGTGGCGCGATTCTCGGAGATGGCGCGCACACATGCGTGGGAGGTGATCTTCATCACCCAGCGCCCACCCAGCGCCGGTGATACTGCGCAGCGTCAGTCTCTCCGGTGGCTGACAGCGAATGGCTTTGAGCTGCCGAGCGTCTACGTGATGAACGGCAACCGCGGCATCCTCGCGAACACGCTGCGACTCGACGCCTTCGTGGACGATCGCGCGGAGAACTGCATCGACATCGCCAGCGAGTCGAAGTCACTGCCGCTGATGCTGTGGCGCGGCCCGCGCGAGCAGGCTCCTCCAGGCGCGGCGCGCCTGAAGATCCACACGGTGTTCTCGTTCGCGGAAGCGCTGGAGTGTCTCGAAGCGCTTTCAGTGGCGCGCAGCAAGCCGCCGAGTCTGATGAGCCGCCTGCGCGGCGCGTTCCGCTCCTAGGCGGAGGGACCCTGGCCGCGACGCGCGGCTGGTTCTGCGCGACGAACGTGCGCGCTCAGTCCAGCCACTCGCTGACGGTCTCGCCCGCCTCGCGCCCGTCGCGCACCTCGTAGTCGAACACCACGCCCTCCTCCATCACCTCGAAGAAGCGACGGCCCGGCTCCGCGTGCGCGGGATGCTGGAGGTACGCCTGCAGCCCGGCCTCGTCGTCGAAGCTGATGAGGGCGGCGTATTGCAGATCAGGCTGCGGGATGGCTTCGTACCCAGCGCCGTGCCGCACGCGACGGCCGATCTGTGCGCTCCGCACGGACGGGATGGTGCGCACGGCCTCAGCGAACGACTCGGCGAGCGCGCGCCGCTCAGTCGCCGGCACCGACGCCTTCGGCCGGAACAGCACGACGTGGACGACCACGATGCGCTAGTCCTCGTCTTTGCGACGGCGCGGACGGTCGTCGCTCTGCGGCTTGAACGGACGGCGCGGGCCGCTCGGACGGTCGCTACTTCCACCGCCAGCGCCGCCCCACGGCTTACGTGGACCAGATGGCCGGCTACTTCCGCCTCCGCCGAAGCTCTTGCCCCGAGGCCTGTCGAAGCCACCTGACGCGCCTCGATCGAACCCACCGGAGCGTGGACGGTCGCTTCCGCCACCTGGCCGGAATCCGCCAGCACCGCCCGGCTTTCGATCGAAGCCGCCTCCGCGCGGACGATCCGAGCTGAAGCCGCCCGAGGCGCCGCGATCGAAACCACCCGAGCGCGGGCGATCCCCGCCGGGCTTGAAGCCGCCCCTGAACGGAGGACGTCCGCCGCCGGGCCGGTCGAAGCCGCCGCCACGCGGGCTTGCGCCGCGATCCTCGCGCGGCCGATCGCGATCGAAGGAGGGCTTCGGCTTCCACGGGCGATCGCCGAACGGCTTCCGTTCGCGCGGTCCATCCTCTCGGGGCCGGTCGAACCGCGGGCGATCCTCACGCGGTCGATCGAAGCGCGCCTCACGCGGGCGGTCTTCACGCGGCCGATCGTCCCTCGGCCTGTCGAAACGCGGCTTCGGCTTCCACGGACGATCACCCGAAGGCCGGGCTGGCCGGTCGTCGAACGCCCGCTCGCGCGGACGGTCATCACGCGGACGGTCCTCGCGCGGGCGATCGTCGCGGGGCCGATCGAACCGGCGTTCGCGTGGCGCGTCACCATCGCGCGGAGTGTCGAAGCGCGGCGGCCGCGGCCGGTCGCCTCCGGCTGCGCGGTCGAAGCGTGGCTTCGGCGTCCACGGGCGATCTCCCGCCGGACGCGCGGGCCGGTCGTCGAACTTCCGCTCACGCGGGCGGTCATCACGCGGGCGATCGTCGCGGGGCCGATCGAACCGACGCTCACGCGGCGCGCCACCCTCGCGTGGGCCGTCGAAGCGTGGGGGCCGCGGCCGGTCGTTGTCTCGCGGCGCAAACGACCGGGGCGCGGGCTCGTCGCGGTCGCCTCTCTGCTTGCGGTCGTAGCGCTCCTGCCGGACGCGCTGATTGCGGTCCTTCTTGGCGTCGATGAACTTCTGCCGCGGGTCGGCATGCGTGCCGCCGGGCCGCCACTTGGGACCGCGTCGTTCCTCGCCGCTGCCTTCGCCACCGCCGGGCCGATTCCTCCACCGGTCCTTAGGCTTCTCTGCAGGTGGGGCCGCCGGGCGGACGTCGCGCTCGGCGCGGGGTGCGTCGGCAGACTCCTCGCGCTCTTCGCGCGGACGGCGCGGGCGGTCGCCCCCATCCCGGTTCGACCACGGCCGCGCGGGCGAGGCGGCGCGCGCCTCCTCGGGCGAGTTCCAGAGCTGGCCCTTGGCAAACCACTTCATCTCCGCGTCAGGCTGCTTCTCCTTGAGGCGGTTGAAGGTGGGGAGCAGTTCGTCGCGCTCGGTAGCGCGGAAGGAGGTCGGGAGGCCTCCCGCGAGGATCGTCCAATAGGCGTAGCGCGGAGGCATCCGTCGATCCTACGCGCTTTCCGGGCTCAGTATTCCTCGACTTCCAGCCCAGGCACGCGACGGAAGTGCCCCACGTTCCGCGTGACGACCGGCATACGGTGCGCCAGGGCCGTCGCCGCAATCCACAGGTCGTTGCCGCCGATGAGCCGGCCGTTTTCCCGAAGATAGCGATAGGTTCGTCCGTACGCCCAGCAGATCTCCGGGTTCGAGCCAAGCACGAAGAAGGGACCCAGGAACGCTTCCCACTTCGCGCGGTCGGCCAGCGAGGTGCCGGCGGCCATCTCCCCGGCCACAACAAACGGGAGGTACAGGCGGGCATCGGCGTTCCGCTCCAGGAACGCAATCGCCGGGCCCGGAGCTCCACGCGAGTGTTCGCGCTCGAGGTCGATGAGAAACGAGGTCTCGACGATCAGCGAGCGGCCCACTTGTCCTCCGGCGGGCCGTCATGACTCTTCAGGGCCTCGATCCGCTCCAGCTCCGCTTCGGTGAAGTGCGCCCCGTGTGCCCGGTATGCGTTCAGGAGTGCGCCGGCGGTCGTGGTGTCTTCTGGCCACGTCGCCCTGAGCACCACTTCACTGAACGATTCGCTCGGATAGCGTCGCGCGGCGCGAAGCCGCTCGTACGCCTCGTCCTTCAGGGAGATCGTCTTCGTTGCCATGCATCCAATGTGCACATTGGATGCACGAGTGTCAATGGCTGAACTTCACGGGACGGGCGCTAACTCTCCACGTCCGGTATCGGTGCGCCGGGCTTCTCCAGCCGCTTCAGCTTCTCCACCAGCGTCGTCCGCTTCAGGCCCAGCAGCGCCGCGGCCTTGTGGCGGTTCCCACCCGTGCGGTCGAGCGATTGCTGAATGAGCGAGCGTTCGAGCGCGGACAGATAGTCGACGAGCTGCATGCCGTCCTCCGGGAAGACGACGTTCGGCGCGGCGGGCGCCGCGGACGCCACCTGCACTTCCGGCGGCAAGTCCCCCACATCCAGCAACGCGCGGCCGCCGCTCAGCGCCACGGCGCGTTCCACGGCGTTCTCGAGCTGACGCACATTGCCCGGCCAGTCGTAGGCCATCAACTGCCGCATGGCGCCTTGTGAAAACAGCACGGGCTCGTTCCCCGGTCGCTCGGCGGTGAACTTCGTCGTGAAGTGCTGCACGAGGAGCGGAATGTCATCACGCCGATCACGCAGCGGCGGCAGCGCGACGGTGATCACGTTCAGCCGGTAATAGAGATCCTCACGGAACGTCCCGGCCTTCACCATGGCGGCGAGATCCGAGTTCGTGGCGGCGATCACGCGCACGTCCACTTTGATGGTCTGGTTGTCGCCGAGCCGCTCGAACTCCCGCTCCTGCAGCGCGCGCAGGAGCTTGGCCTGGATGGCCGGGCTCATCGTGCCGATCTCGTCGAGGAAGAGGGTGCCCTTGTGCGCCTGCTCCAGCCGGCCCTGCCGCATGCCGACGGCACCGGTGAACGCGCCCCGCGCGTGGCCGAAGAGCTCGGCTTCGAGCAGCGTCTCGGGAATGGCGCTGCAGTTGATGGCGACGAAACGCTGCGAGCGTCGCGGGCTCATCTGATGAATCGCGCGGGCCACCACTTCCTTGCCCGTGCCGGTTTCGCCGTTCACGAGCACGGTGCTGCTCGAGGGTGCCACCGTGTCGAGCAACTGAAAGAGCGCCTGCATCGGACGGCTCTTGCCGAGGATGCCGCCCACGCCGTAGCGCTGCTCGAGCTGTGCGCGGAGATACGCGTTCTCCTGCGCGAGGCGTCGCTGCTCGAGCGCCTTCCGCAGCACATGCTTCAACTCTTCAAACTGGAATGGCTTGGCGATGAAGTCGGTGGCGCCGCGTTTGATGGCGCCCACGGCATCCTTCACGGTGCCGTAGCCGGTGATGACGATGACGATGATCCCCGGGTAGCGCTCCACCGCCGCGTCGAGCACCGAGAGGCCGTCCACGCCGGGCATCCGCAGGTCGGTGATGACGATGTCGAACGCGAACTCGTCGAGGAGCTGGAGTGCCCGATCGCCGGTCTCGGCCTGGACGACCTCGAAGTCGTGCTCGGCCAGCCGTTCGGCGGTCAGCTCACGGAGGGCGGGTTCGTCGTCGACGAAGAGGACATGCGCCACCGCCAACACTTTGACGGTTCGGCCTCGCGGCGTCAAATCACTCGGGAACCCATCAAAGTGTCACCCGGCCCCTACTGAAGCCGTGTGCAACCGCCGACACATCCAGTGCGGCGGGACTTTGCCGCTTGAGGGATGAATCGTATGGACCGGCAGACCTTGTCGATCATGAAGGCGTGCGAAGTCGTCGGTGTGAGCCGGCGGACCATCTACAACTGGATTGCGGCGGGCAAGGTGCAGTACGTCCGCACGGCGGGCGGCGCCATCCGCATCTTCGCGGACTCACTCTGGCGGGACCCGATGGAGGCCGCGCGCGGGGCTCAGGCGAGCCCGTCCGGCAGCCAGGCGTGACGCGTCAGGTCTCGGCGCCGGCGGCAGCCGCGGCCGAGCCGGCCCCCTGGGCCGAGCTGCGTCCACTCTTCCACCAGTTGAACAACCAGCTCGGGATCATCCTCGCCCACGCCGAACTCCTCGAGGCGAAGGCGGCGTCGGAGCCGGAGCGCCAGCGGGCCTCGCAGATCGTGACCAGCGCGCTGGACGCCATGATGACGGTCCGCTCGCTCCGCGACCGGCAGGAACGGCCCGAGAGCCGTCATTAGCCAGCTACTGGGGTCCTGGAAATCGTCACCAGATTGGCGACTCGCGATGGTCATTCGTCAAGACTTTGGCGAAATGACCGGGCCGTGCAGATCCGGGCAGCCACGGGATCTGGCGGGAATTCAAGAAGTAAGTCATTCACTATCAACTAGTTAAGCCTGAACGCCACGGTTGGCCTGAGGCCAGCCGTCAAGGCCGGCGCACCTGGTACCACGGTTGCCCTTACAGGGCCCGGAGGAACCTGACGATGCGTCCGCAGCCGACCCGGAAAGCCAACCCCCGTGTAGTTGCCAGCCTGCCCTTCGTGGAACAGCTCGCCCGCCGCGTGGCGGCCACGATGCCCCACTCCATCGACCTGGGCGATCTGGTGCAGGACGGTGTCCTCGGCCTCATCGACGCAGCCGAGCGCTTCGACGAGAAGCGCGGCATCAAGTTCGAGACCTTCGCCGAGCGCCGCGTGCGCGGTGCGATGATCGACGCCCTCCGGAAGGATGCGTGGCCGCGCGGCGTGCGCCGGCAGCGCCGCGAGCTGGAAGCGGCACGCGAAGCGCTGCGTCGGGAGCTGGGCTGCGAGCCGTCACTCGCCGACCTGGCCGCCCGCGTCGGCTCCGACGAAAAGAAGCTGGGCCGCACGATCGTCCGCATCAACACGATCGAAGCGACGTCCTCGCTGAACACCGGCGAAAACATGGACGACGCGTCGATGCCCGCGGTGCTGATGCCCTCCGAGCCGGAACAGCCCGACAGCGCCTACGAGAAGGAAGAAACACGCGAGCGGGTGCGCGCGGCGATCGCCACGCTGCCTTCACGCGAGCAGACAGTGATCGGCCGCTACTACTTCAACGAGGCCACGATGAAGGAGATTGGCGCCGAGATTGGCGTCAACGAATCGCGTGTCTCGCAGCTGCACGCGCGAGCCATCCGCAAGCTCCGCGAGGCACTTGCCGCGGCGATGTCGCCGGCGCAGGCGCAGGCGGCGATCCTCGCGTTCGCTCCGCGCCCGACGATGGTCAAGGCGTCTCTCAACAACCGCAACTGGACGGAGTCCGGTGGCCGCTCGAACAACGGCGTCAC
>JBIKWH010000171.1:0-4960 GCA_044356435.1 Vicinamibacterales bacterium | reverse complement strand
ATTGAACGCCATGGTGCCCGCGACACGGTCGCTGGACCGCGGCGTCTGCGGCGTAATCTTCAGAAGCGCCACGCGATCCCCATCCACGGCAATCTCGAGCTGCTCGTTCTCCCCCGGAGGGCCGCCGTTCAGTTCAATCTTGAATTCGTAGTCGGCGTCCACGGGGAAGTAGTGCTGAATCAGCCGGCCACCGCGCGTGCCGACGGGCATGCCCTCCGCGCGTTCGTACTGGGATTCGTCCGTCGGAACCCGGTACGTATGGGCCTCAGGCAACGCGGGCGCACCCACGACCAGGCGGCTGATCTTCTTGGAGGCCATCAGGTATCGCTCGAGGAGCGCCTGATTGATCTTCAAGACACCTGCGATGTTGTCGAAGCCATAGCTGCCGTCGTCGGCCGGCAGGAGGTCGGCAACATTGACCTTCACGTCCAGCAGGTCGCGAATTGCATTGTGGTACTCGATGCGATTGAGACGGTGCAGGCTCTCGGTGCGGCCCGGGTTGGGCGACGCGGCCGCGATGGCGTCGAGCTCCGTTTCAAACCACGTGCGCATGCCCGCGTAGGCCGCCGTATCGGGACGCGGTGAACCGGCGGGCGGCATCATGCCGCCGCGCAGCTTCCGGACGACGGCTTCGCCCACATCCGTGCGTTCGCCGAGCGTGGCGAGATTCAACGTGTCGAGCGTGAGGCCGGCCACCTTGGCGCGCTGGTTGTGGCAGGTCACGCAGTACTTGTCGAGGGTCTTCCGAACCTCGGCCGTCTCGGCTGCGGCTGCTCTCGCCGGCGCCTTCGCGCCTACCGGGGCTTTCGTAGCCGCGCTGACGGAAACCGCCAGTGCGAATGCACCGCCGACGATAGCAATCGAGAGTGCGTTGGACCTGTTCGTCATAGTGGCCCTAGGATACAAGTCACCTCGCTCGCCAGCGAAGAAGAAACGCCATTCCCGACGATACCGGACCTCAGGTATCCCCTGTCGGGACAGCAGCTTACCGTCAGGGCCGCTCGGCGGCGAACCCGATGGCGGCAAGCGCCGACGCGTCGGAGGCCAGTGGCATGGCACCCTGCGGGAAACCATTCCGCTCCAGCAGGTGCGCCAGCAGCGCCGCGCCCTCGGCGGGGCTGAGCGAACCCGGATCGTTCTGCGGCATCGACCGGCGGATGAGCGTGAACAACTGGGCCAGCGGCCGACCGTTCCACCTGGCGCTGAACTGGGCTCCGGCCAGCGCCGGCGCGTCTTCCCCACCGCTGAGGTCCGGCTGATGGCACTCCGCGCAACGGTCGAGATACAGGCTCTCCCCTTCCGTCGCCTGGGCCGACGAGTAGACGCCGGACCACGTGGTCACCGCCGGACCGGCCGCCCGGCTGGTGGAGGCACCGGCCAGCGCGAGCATGAGCGGCAGGCTCACCGCCGCGAGTCGAGTCGTGTGCATGGCCGCCAATGCTACGCGCATCCGCAACGTCCGTCTCAAGCCTAGTGTCCCGGACCCGAGCGTCAACGGAGCGTGAACGCCGAGGCGGACCCGAAATACGGGTCGGCAAAGCCGATCCAGCTCGTGCCGAAGCCGACGCGGCCGTCGAGAAAGCGGAAGAACGGCGCCTCCGAGTACTGCGCCTCGTCGCTGGCGGAGTACTCGTCGCCCGCGCCGTCGACATACAACTGGTCCGCCTGTGCGAGCCGCTCCGGGTGCGTGAGGAGCATGCACGCCAACGCCAGCGCGCCGAGGCCGAACTCGTTGGCCGTGAACATCTCACGCGCATGACGGATGGAGTGCCCGGCGTGGCGGGCGCCGAACTGCGCGGGAAGCACCAGAAAGTCGGAGCCCGACGCCGGCTCGAACGTGGCGCCGAGCGCGACCGCCCGTTCGGACTGGCGCAGCCGGTCCGGGCCGAGCCGATCGACGCGCGAAAGGGAGGTCTCCCGGACCCGCGCCAGCACCGCGAGCGTCTCGCCCAGCGCCGCGTTGTAGTTCGGCGCGAGACGGCGCCAGTCCGGGAACACGAACCAGCCCTCGGCGCCGGCCGGTAGGTTGGGCGGGGGCATCAGGGCGCCGGCTCGCAGACGGGGAAAGAGTGGCGCGAGCCGGGCCATCTGCTCGGTCGCTGACTTCGGGTGGTACACCGCCGGGTAACGGCGCGGACTCGGGGCTTCCTCGGCGGCAAAGAGCATTTCGCTCTGCGCCGGGGCGCCGGGTACGGGGTCCTGGGTCTCGGTCACGTGGACAGCCGCGTCGGTCGTTCAGCCACCAAACTGACGGAGGTGGTGATCGAGGTGCTTGAACATCAGGCGCCCCCACTCATCTCCCGTCAGCGGGCCGAAGAAGGCGTGAGGACGGTTGTTGACGCCGCCGCGTCCCTCCGCGCAGAACCGCAGGATGTAGTCGTGCAGGCGCTGGCGCTCGACGTCGAAGTCGCGCGGGTCCGTGATGATGAAGTCGGGGCCGGTCGGGCCGTTCCGGCCAAGCGGCTTCTTCCCGAGGAGTCTGCCCTTGATGACGGGCCCGAGGAGTCTGCCGATGACCGGAGGCCGCGCGGTCTTCTCGCCCAGCGGGTACTGAAAGCCGACCGTGCAGTGGGCGAGCATCTGCGGCAATGCCATGGTGCCCCAGCGGCGGGTGCTGCCCGGGGCCAGCGCGTCGAGGCGCATCAGCATGGCGTCCCGATCCGTCGTGTTGAACAGATTCTCCATCGGGCCTCCCGGGACATCCTATCCCGGGAGCGCGCGGCGGGCGGAGCGTGCACCGGAGGCGGAGCGCATCCGCATCCGGTGCATCACGGCGCGGCCTAGTCGAGCACTTCCATGCGCACGAGCTGCGCGTTGCGCGTGTTGGCGAACATGAGCGCCGGGACCTTCGAGGTGGGATCCCACGACACGCGCTTGGCGTCGAACGAGTTCACCGGCGCCGGCATCGCGAACTCGAGGACCTGCCCGCTCTTCGTGTCCACGCGGAAGAAGCAGTCGCACGTATTGCTGGGCAGGTAGACACGCTCCTTCGGATCGGGCGTGGACGACGTGTAGGGCGTGGAGAACCGCGGACCGATCTTCCACTCCTTGAAGGTCCTCGTGTTCGTGTCGAACATGCCCAGAGCCTCCTTGCCGTAGAACGAGAACCAGAACCGGCCCTTCGCGTCCACGCGTCCCCGGCGCGGCACGGCGTTGGTACCGCCCGCCACCGGATAGATGAGCGCCTCGCCCTTCGCCACGTCCACGCCCATGATCTCGCCGGTCATGAAGCTCGTACCCCAGGGATTCCCCTTCGGGTCGATGTCGAGGCCGTAGGCGCCCATGTTCTTGCCCTGCGGCAGGTTGGCCGGGCGCCGGAAGTCGCCATCCAACTTGGCGGTCGTGGTGTCGGCGCGCTGGAAGCCCACCCACACTTTCTTGCCGTCTTTCGACACTGCCACAAACTGCCCAGCGGTGCCCTCGATCTGCGTCAGCTTCTGGGTCGCCGGCTCCCACTTGTGCAGGACGGACTTGCTGCCGGGCAGCCGCATGGTGAACCAGAGGTTGTCCTGTCCATCGATCGTGATGTCGCGGACGCCCGGGATGTCGCCCTTCTCGACCGGCGGCATCTGGTACTCCGTAATCTCGTTGGTCTTCGGATTCAGCTTGCCGATCCACATCGCGCTTTCATCCGTGTACCAGAGGTTGCCCTTCGAATCCGTCTGGGAGTCGTGCGGCACGGTGTCCTTCCGCGGGAGATCCCACGTCGTGACGATCGTCTTGCCACCGGTCCCCTTCGCGCGGGGCAGACGCACGAAGTCGTAGGGGTACTTGGTCCGGCCGCCGCTCAGGTTGTACTTCGCGATGAACTCGGCCAGTTCCTTCTTCGGGATCGGACCGCCGGAGGGGCTGTACTCCCACCAGTTCGGCGACTTCTCCGCCCGCTCCTGCTCCTCTTTCGTCTTCATGACCGTCCGGCCGCGACCCGCCGTCCCCATCACGGATCCGTCCGGGTAGTACTTCAGCATCCGTGTAATGGCCGGGACGAGCTGTTCCGCCGTGTATTTCGTGCGGAAGATCCGCTCCAGCGAGTGGCAGTAGACGCAGCTTTCGATGTTGAAGACCGCCTTCTCGAGCATGTCGTTCTTCTCGGGCAGGCTGAGCGCCCACTCACGCGACGTCAGATGCTTGGAAATGTCCTGCGCCTCGACCAGCTTGACGTCGACCTTCGCTGCCTTGCCCATGAGCACGTCCGCGGAGGCCGCCTCCGGCTGCTCGTAGCCGGTCGCGCGCGTTGTCACGGCGTACTTGCCGGGGCCGACGTGTGAAGTGGGGAATGAGTACTTGCCGCCAGAACCGGTGATCACGCTCACCGTGTAGTTGGCCCCCTCGCGCCGCGCGGAGACCACGACGCCTTCCATCTTGCCTTCCTTGTCCGAACTGACCACGCCCGACAGCGCGACGCCGCTCTGCGCGGACAACCGCGCAGGCGCACTCACCAGAACAGTGACGACGCCGACCAGGGCCGCAGCCGCCGCCCAGACGCACCGATTGATGTGCATGTAGCCTCCCCCTTCGCGTGAACCACGAAGCGGCGTAACTATAGCTGGGTTCGGGAGGCGTGCCGTCGTCGACGCACGGGAGCCCGGCCCGCCGCGACGACTTGCGACGGACCGGGACCGATCGGCGCAGGCCGGTCGCTACTTGCCCTGGAGGGACTTCAGATACGCGACGACCGATTCGATCTTCCGTCGGACGTCGCCGGGGTCCTGGCCCTTGCGGACGAACGCGTCGCCCCAGACCGGCATGCCGGCGCCGCCGTGGCCGGCCTTTGCCATACGCCCGTCGATCGTGCGGAAGACAGCGTCGTCGTCGAACTTGCCGCCGTTGCGGGCAGCAATCTTCGTCAGGTCGCTCGGCTTGGGATTCATCGCGGTCGATGCCGGGCCGTCGCCCTTGGCGGCCGGGCCGTGACAGGACGCGCAATACAGCAGATAGACGCCGTTTCCCGCGTTCACGA
>JBIKWH010000445.1:0-2591 GCA_044356435.1 Vicinamibacterales bacterium | reverse complement strand
ATCGCGGTTGCAGCAAGAGCAAGGGGGCGCTCCATATGGGTCTGGGTTTCCTCCACCAGTTCCACGGGCGATTCCCGTGCCAGTGCCCGCACGGTCTCTGGCTCGACGCGCACGACGCAATCCACGGCTGAGGCTGGGAATACTCCCCGCGATGGAGAACTACCACTCACTCACACGCCGACGAGAGCGGCTGCAACGCCGGCGGCGCGGCTACCCGCGGGCCATTCGCCGCCCGACAGCCACACCAAGGAGGTAGGCGGCTTCCTGCTGCATCCAGACGTGGCGGGCGTGGTTGTCGGCCAGCTCGACAATAAGCTGGCGCGCGGCCTCCGGCAATGCCGCTGCGATCTGCTCCACCAGTTCTTCCTGACGGCTGATGTCGACCGGCGCGAAGAGCTCGTCTTCGTGCACCGCCTGGAGGAGCGCTTCGTACTCGTCCTCACACTGTTCCTCGACATCCGAGAACCCGGGCAGGAAGCGATGGGCCTCCTCGACGTCCACCTTGACGGCGCAGAGATCCGCGAGTTCGGTGAGTTCGTCTCGATCCGCCATGCTCTCGTCCTCGACCAGCGGCTACGCCGGTTTGATCGGTGCGTAGAAGGACACACCTCGCACCTGCTCGTTGACCTGCAGCGGGTGCTGCAGTGGTGGAAACGCGCGCTGCTCGCAGTCGAGCCGGTCGCACAGCCGGCAGCTCGGCCCGATCGGCACCCGTGCATCCCGACTCGACAGGTCCAGACCGTCGGCGTAGACGAGCTCCTTGGCGTGCGCGAGCTCACAGCCGAGCGACACGGCGTACTGGGTCCGCGGCGCGCGATAGCCACCGCCCTGCTTCCGCACCGTGCTCGCCAGCTCGAAATACGCCTCGCCATCGGGCATCTCGGCGATCTGCGTGTGGATCATGCCCGGCGTCAGAAACGCCTCGAAGACGTTCCAGCGCGGACACGCGCCGGTGAAACGCGCGAAGCGCATCGGCGTCGCGCTGAACCGCTTGGAGATGTTGCCGGCGGCGTCAATCCGCAGCATGTGAAACGGCACGCCCTCGAACCCCGGGCGCCGCAGCGTCGTGAGCCGGTGGCAGACCTGCTCGAAGCTGGCGCGGAACCGGTGCCCGAGCAGCTCGATGTCGTAGCGTTCCGCCTTCACGGCACGGAAGAAGGCCTCGTACGGCATGAGTACCGCGCTGGCGAAGTAGTTCGCGAGGGCGACACGGCAGAGCGCGCGGGACTCATCCGTCGTCAGACCAGGCTCGGCGGCCAGCCGGTCTATGGCCTCGCGGTGCGCGAGCAGGCCGATCTGGTGTGCGAGCTGGAAGTTCCGGCTGCCTCGCCGCAGCACTTCCGAGAGCCAGAGGATGCGTCGCTCCGGGTCGAAGCGGCGGAGGGCGCCGTGCATCTCACCCGTCTTCTCGATGCGGACGGAGACGTCGTGCGTCCGGTGCAGGTACTGCGCGAGATTGATGAAGATGGCGTCCGGCTGCTGCAGGTTGGCCGCCGCCGCCAGGGACTCGGCTCCGTCCTCGAGGTCGGGGAAATAGTTGAGGTGCCGCTGCAGGAGGTCGCTGACCTCCTCGGTCGGAAAGCGGGTCTCCGGCATCACGCCGACGGCGGCGCCGTCGGAAAACTTGACCGCCAGGTTCCGGGCCGATTCGCGCGCCTCGTTGTAGGCCTCGTAGAGGCGCAGCATCGCGCGGACGGCCGCGGGGTGCGTGGCGGCCATCTCGCGCACGTCGTTTGCGATGAGGTCGCTGCCCTCAAACAGGGGGTCGCCAAGGGCTTCAAGGAGCGCCGAGAGCGTCCGGTCGTCGTGGTCGCTCGAGAGGCTCTTCAGATCCACCGGCAGGAGCGACGCCAGCTTGACCAGGAGGTCGGCCGGGAAGGAACGCCGGTTGTGCTCGATGAGGTTCAGGTAACTGGCGGAAATTCCAAGCCGGGAGGCCAGGTCCGCCTGGGTCATCCGCTGCTGGCGCCGAAGGGAACGTACCTTGGCGCCGAGCGCCAGTTTCACGGGCATGACGCGTCCTCTCTCGTGCCAGGGGCCTTTTCAGCCGTTCACTGAGTGTGAATCGTTTACATACACACACGAACGAATCCACACAGAGAAAACCCAATAAATATTGCGCAGGGACAGCATACACCGGAAAATTGACAACACGACTCGAGCCCCTATGACCTCACAGAATCCGACCCGCGCCGTCGTCACCGGTCCGCCCGTCCCCGGGCTGGCGGAGGTTCTCACGCCCGAAGCACTCGCGCTCGTGGCCGACCTCACGGCGCGCTTCCGGCCGAGACTCGAAGAACTCCTCGCGGCCCGCACCGTGCGCCAGGCGCGCTGGGACGCCGGCGAGGCACCGGACTTCCTGCCAGAGACGGCGCACATCCGCGCCGGCGACTGGCGTATCAGTCCGCCTCCCGCGGCCCTGCAGGACCGTCGCGTCGAGATCACCGGACCGCCGGACCGCAAGATGGTCATCAACGGCCTGAACTCCGGCGCGCAGATGTTCATGGCGGACTTCGAGGACGCCAACGCCCCCACGTGGGCCAACCAGATCGGGGGCCAGGTCAATCTGCGCGACGCCGTGCGACGCGCCA
>JBIKWH010000072.1:0-7618 GCA_044356435.1 Vicinamibacterales bacterium | reverse complement strand
CGTCACGCGCGGCGGCGCGAGTGCGTGGTACTCGGACATCGCCTCGCACTCCGTTGAGATCTGGGACCTCATCACGCCCGAGGCGTTCGCCCGGCGCAACGCGGAGCGTGGAGAACTCAAGCAGTTGAGCGGCTCGGATCTGGAGGCAGACATCGTGGCCGCCGCCATCAAGGCACGGGGGCTGGAAGGCGCCCGTGTGCTGCACCCGTCGCTGATGTTCCGGTTGTTCAAGCTGTTCTGGTCAGGCCACCGCGCCAGCGGCTTCCTGGACAGCCACACGCGCTTCAGGCTGCACACGCCGCCAGGCGTGATCGCGCGCAGCAGTCTTCCGGAGTCCTACGTGGCGGTGAAGTTCTACGCGGCGCGCTCGATGCCGGACACGCCCGCGATCCGGCAGACGCTGCAGCGCATGGTGCGTGACCTGGCAGAGCAGCGCCCGGTCGTGCTGCTCGACACGGGCCTCGCCATCGACGACCACGCCGACTACGCGTTCGCGGGCGACAGCCGGATCATCAGTGCGCGGGAGTGGTTGACGCCGCGCACCAACCTGGCCGCCCAGACCGACATCATCGCGCACGCGTCAGCCTACGTGGGCACATGCGGCAGCCTGACGTGGCTCGCGCCGCTGCTCGGCGTGCCGACCTCGGCCGTGCTGGCCGATCCCGAGTTCCTGCACGCGCATCTCTCGGTGGCGCTGCGGGCGTGCCACCGGCTGAAGGGCGCGGCGCGTTTCTCGCCGGTCGACCTGCGCGGGCTCGACCCCCTGACGATGCTGACGCCGTGACGGTCCTCTTCCTCGCGCGGCACTACACCTACTTCCGCAATTTCGACGCGGCGATCAGACTGCTCGCGGAACGCGGTCATCGCGTGCATCTCGCCGTCGATCGCGAGGACAACCGTGAGCTGGTCGAGCGGCTGGCGGAGGCGACACCGGGCGTGACCTTCGGCATGACACCGGACGTGCCGGTGACACGGAAGACCCGTCTCGCCGAAGGGCTGCGACTCAGCCTCGACTTTCTGCGCTACGAGGAACCCCGCTACGCGGAGGCGACGAAGATCCGCCAGCGCGCCGCGGAGCGGACGCCGAAGCTGGCGACGTGGGCGCGGGACCGCTGGGGTGTGGACGGCGCCGTGGCGCGCGTCGCCGAGGTGGAGGCGGCCCTCGAGCCCTCCCCGAGGATTCGGGAGTTCATCGCGTCGATCGCCCCCGACCTCGTCGTGATCACGCCACTCATCGAGCTCGGCTCGCCGCAGCTCGACTACCTGCGGGCCGCGCGGGCGCTCCGCATTCCGACGGCGCTGGCGGTCTGGAGCTGGGATCACCTGACGAGCAAGGCGCTCATCCGCGTGCGGCCCGACCGCGTGCTCGTGTGGAACGAGACGCAGAAACGGGAGGCGACGGAGCTCCACGGGATCCCGCCGGAGAGGGTCGTCGTGACCGGCGCGCAGTGCTTCGACCAGTGGTTCGACCGCCAGCCGTCCCGCGACCGCGAGGCGTTCTGCCGTCGTGCGGGCCTGCCGGATGCCCGGCCGTTCGCGCTCTACGTCTGTTCGTCGCTCTTCAAGGGGAGTCCTCCGGAGCCGGGTTTCGTCCGCCAGTGGATTCTCGCATTGCGGCAGCACGCCGATGCCCGCCTGTGCGACCTGCCGATCGTCGTGCGGCCGCACCCGCAGCGCCTCACCGAGTGGGAGGGCATCGACCTCGAACGGGAGTGTCCCGGCGTGTTCGTCTTCGGCTCGAATCCGCTCGACGTCGCCGCGAGAGCCGACTACTTCGACTCCATGTATCACGCGGCCGTGGTCGTCGGCCTGAACACGAGCGCGCTGATCGAATCCGCGATTGTCGACCGTCCGGTCTACACGATACTCGCGCCTGAGTTCCGCGAGAACCAGGAGGGCACGCTGCACTTCCAGTACCTCCTCCGTGTCGGCGACGGCTTCCTGCACACGAGCCGCTCGCTCGACGAGCATGCCCGGCAGCTGCTCGACGGGCTCGCGGGCACGACGACGAAGCGCAATCGCGCCTTCGTCGAAGCCTTCATCCGGCCGGCTGGTCTGGCGGTCGCATCCACGCCCCGGTTCGTCGATGCCGTGGAGCAGACGGCGGCGCTCGCGCCGGCTGTCGAGGCGCGGGTCACGGAGAGAGGCACGGAGAGAGGCACGGAGAGAGGCACGGAGAGAGGCACGGAGAGAGGCACACTGTCCGGGAGGCTGACCGCGAACGTGCTGGCACGCCTGATGGACACCTCCTGGGGCCTGCAGTGGTTGGGCGACCCACGTGACATTCGCGAGCGGCAGCACAAGGCGGTCGTCCAGGCCGACCGGACCCGCCGCTACGCCCACAAGTACCGGGAGCAGCGCCTGTCCCTCTGGCGTCACCGCCGCATACGGGCCGTGGCAGCCGCCAAGACCATCGTGCTCCGGGTCGTTCCTGGGCTATCGTCGAGAGGAGCGAGCCATCCATGACCGCGCATCAGCCCTCGTTTCCCGAGCCCCCCATCGGCACCGGCCGCTGCTTCGTCCTGGGCGAAGTCGCGCTGACGCACGATGGCTCGCTTGGCCAGGCACACGCGTTCGTGGACGCGATCGCCGCGGCGGGCGCCGACGCCGTGAAGTTCCAGATGCACATCGCGAGCGCGGAGAGCACGCCGTCCGAGCCGTTCCGCGTGAAGTTCAGCCGCCAGGACGCGACCCGCTACGACTACTGGCAGCGGATGGCGTTCACGCCGGAGCAGTGGCAGGGCCTGGCGGATCACTGCGCCGAACGGGGCGTCGCGTTCATCTGTTCGCCGTTCTCGATCGCCTCCGTCGACGTCCTCGACCGGATCGGGCAGCGTTTCTGGAAGGTGGCGTCCGGTGAGATCGGCCACGCGGCGCTCCTCGACCGCATGGCCGCGACCGGAAAGCCCGTGGTGCTGTCGAGCGGCATGAGCCCGCTGGCGGAGACCGACGGTGCCGTCGCCCGCTTGAAGCAGGCCGGCGCGCAGGTCGGCGTGCTGCAGTGCACGACGGCGTATCCCTGTCCGCCGGAGCAGATCGGCCTCAACCTCATCACCGAGTTCCGGGCCCGATACGGCGGATGGGTCGGCCTCTCGGACCACTCGGCGACGATCTACCCTGGCCTGGCTGCCGTGACGATGGGCATCGATATCCTCGAACTGCACGTCACGCTCAGCCGCGAGATGTTCGGGCCTGACGTGATCGCGTCGGTCACCACGACTGAGCTGCGCCAACTGGTTGACGGGATCCGATTCATCGAGCGGATGAAGGCGTCGCCGGTCGACAAGGACGGCGCGGCGGCGGCCACCGGGCCGTTGCGCGCGGTCTTCACCCGGAGCCTCGTGGCTGTCCGTGCCCTCGCGGCGGGACATACACTGACGTCTGCCGATCTCGTGCTCAAGAAGCCGGGCACGGGGCTCCCTGAGTCCCGCCTTCCGGACGTAGTGGGACGCCGGCTCGCGCGGACCCTTGATGTGGACGAACTCCTGACGGAAGACCATCTGGCATGAAGCGAAAGATCTGCGTGGTCGTGACCGCGCGCCCGAGCTACTCGCGCATCCGCACGGCGCTCACGGCGATTCAGCAGCACCCGGACCTCGAACTCCAGCTCGTCGTCGCCGCCTCGGCGCTGCTTGAGCGCTACGGCAACGCCATTGGCGCGATCGAGCGGGACGGGTTCGTGCCCGCGGCCCGTGTCTACATGGTGGTCGAGGGCGAGAATCTGGTGACGTCTGCCAAGTCGACGGGCATGGGCCTCGTCGAGCTCGCGACGGTCTTCGACAACCTCAAGCCGGACGCCGTGGTCACCATCGCCGATCGGTACGAGACACTCGCGAACGCCGTGGCGGCCTCGTACATGAACATTCCGGTGGTCCACGTGCAGGGTGGGGAAGTGACCGGCTCGATCGACGAGAAGGTCCGCCACGCCGTGACGAAGCTCTCGAACGTCCACTTCGTCTCCACGGCGCAGGCGCGCGAGCGCGTGATCCGCCTTGGCGAGGAGCCCGACTCCGTCATCATGACGGGCTGCCCCTCCATCGACATTGCCGCCGAGGTCGCGGCGAGCCCGGCGATGGATTTCGACCCGTTCGTGAAATACGGCGGCGTGGGTGCCAGGGGCGATCTGTCGAAGGGGTATCTCGTCGTCATGCAGCATCCGGTGACGACGGAGTACGACGGTTCGCGCCACCAGGTCGACGAGACGCTCTATGCGGTCAAGGATGCCGGGCTGCCCGTGCTGTGGTTCTGGCCGAACGTCGACGCTGGCAGCGACGGCACGTCCAAGGGTATCCGCGTGTTCCGCGAGAAGGAGAAGCCGGAGCACTTCCACTTCTTCCGGAACATGTTCCCGGAAGACTTCCTGCGGCTGCTGTGCGGCGCCACGGCCATCGTCGGCAATTCGAGCGTGGCGATCCGCGAGTGCTCGTTCCTCGGCGTGCCGGCCGTCAACATCGGCTCACGCCAGCAGGGCCGCGAGCGGGGCCGGAACGTGATCGACGTCGAGCACGACCGCGCGGCGATTGCCGGGGCCATCCGTGAACACCAGCGGCGCGGCCGCCCCGCCCCGGATCATCTGTACGGCGACGGCCAGTCAGGCCGGCGCATCGCGGACTGCCTGGCGACGGTGGCATTGACCGTCGAAAAGCGTCTGACCTACTGAGGAGCCATTCGTGAGCAGTGTGAATCCAGAGCGCGCGGCCCGGATCGCCGCCCTGCCGTTTGACGTCACCACGCAGCCCAGGGTGCCGGTGCAGGAATGCAATCTCTGCCACGGCGACCGCTTCGTGGTCATCACCCACCGCGATCGCTACGGCTATCCCGTGCCGGCGTCCGCCTGCGCCGACTGCGGCCTCGTGTTTCTCAACCCCGTGATGACGTCGGAGGCCTACGGCCAGTTCTACAACGGCACCTACCGGCCCCTCGTGAGCGCGTACCACGGCCGTCTCATCGACGCGAAGTCGATCCAGGGCGAACAGCTCGACTACGCGCGTGAGCGTGCCGACTTTCTGGCGCCGTACATCGAAGGCGCGGGCTACGCGTCGCTGCTCGACATCGGTGGATCGACCGGCGTCGTCGCCCATCATCTGTCGGAACGGTTCGGGCTGAAGGCCACGGTGATCGACCCGGCGCCGCTCGAGGTGGAAGAGGCGCGCGGGCTCGGCCTGGAGACGATCACGGGCCTGGTCGAGGACTACCAGCCCGACGGCCGCCACTTCGATGTCGTCGGCCTGTTCCAGACCGTCGATCATCTGCTCGACATCGAGCGCACGCTGCGCGTTGTCCGTTCGCTCATCTATCCGCTGGGGCTGCTGTTTGTCGACATCGTCGACTTCCGGGCGGCGTATCTGCGGAACTGGTCGGTTGAGGAGGCGGTGAAAGTCGACCATCCCTACTACCTCACCGAGGACACGATGATCGCGTATCTGCGCCGGGCCGGCTTCGAGCCGCTCCGCGCCGACTACGCGGCCGATCACCTGCACATCAGCTACGTGTGCCGGCCCGTCCAGCACAGAAGCGACGGGCTGCCGGCGCGCGAAGGCGTCCGCTCATTGCTGAGCGAGATCCGCTACGTGCAGAACGTGAAGTCTTCACGGTAATGCGCGTGCTCGGGCTTGTCCCCGCGCGGGGAGGCTCCAAAGGATTGCCGGGGAAGAACACGCGGCCCCTGCACGGCCGGCCGCTGCTGGCCTGGGCCGTCAGTGCCGCGCAGGCCTCCGGCGTGATCGGCCGGGTGGTGCTCTCGACCGACAGCGAGGCGATCGCCGAGGTGGGACGCGACTCGGGCCTCGAGGTGCCGTTTCTGCGCCCGGCTGAACTGGCCGCCGACGAGACGCCGATGCTGCCGGTCATCGAGCACGCCGTGGCGCACCTGGCCACCGGCGGGTGGGAAGCGGACATCGTCGTCCTGCTCCAGCCGACCTCGCCGCTGCGGACGGCCGCGCACATCCGCCGGTCGGTGGAACTGCTGCAGGAGACCGGCGCGGACTCGGTGGTGAGCGTGGTGGAATTGCCGCGGCACCTGTCGCCGGACTACGTGATGCGCGTCGAGGATGGCCGCCTCGTGCCGTTCCTGCCGGAAGGTGCCCGGGTGACCCGGCGGCAGGACGCCCGGGTGGCATGCGTGCGCGACGGCACGGTCTACACGTTCTGGCGGCGGACGCTGGCGGAGCAGCAGAGCATCTACGGACGCGACTGCAGGCCGATGGTCGTGCCCGCGTCCGAGTCACTCACGATCGACGGCCCGGACGACTGGGCCGAGGCCGAGCGTCGGATGGCGCCCGGTGCAGACAGACAACACCGCTAGATACGCAGCCAGGCACGACAGACAACAGAGGAGCGGAATGGCGATACGGAACGTACTGGTCACCGGGGGCGCGGGCTACATCGGGTCCCATCTCGTGGACGCGCTCGTGCTGCGCGGCTACAACGTGGTCGTCCTCGACAGCCTGGTGCCGCAGGTGCACCGCTCGGGCACGTGGCCGTCGTATGCGAATCCGAAGGTGCAGTACGTGCGGGGCGACGTGCGCGACCGTGCCGTCTTCGAACCGCTGGTGCTGGCGTCCCAGGCGGTGGTCCACTTCGGCGCGGCCGTCTCGATCGGCCAGAGCATGTACGAGATCGACCGCTACGTCGACGTGAACACCAGAGGCACGGCGCTGCTTCTCGACATTCTGGTCAACACGAAGCACAAGGTCGAGAAGGTGATCGTCGCGTCCTCGATCGGCGTCTACGGTGAAGGTGCCTACGCATGCGCGACGTGCGGCCCCGTCGCGCCGGGCATCCGCAGCGAAGCGCAACTGGCCGCGAAGGACTGGGAGCAGAAGTGCCCGTCGTGCGGCGCGAGCGTCGTCTCGGTGCCGACGCCGGAGGGCAAGGCGCTGTACCGCGACAACATCTACTCGATGACGAAGTACCACCAGGAAGAGATGGTGCTGCTCATCGGCAAGCACTACGGCATTCCCGCCGTGGCGCCGAGGTTCTTCAACGTCTACGGTCCGCGCCAGAGCCTGAGCAACCCGTACGCGGGTGTGGCGGCCATCTGGATCAGCCGGCTGATGAACGGCAAGGCGCCGATGGTCTTCGAGGACGGCGGTCAGCTCCGCGACTTCGTCTCGATTCACGACGTCGTGGCCTGTCTCACGCTGATGCTCGAGAAGCCGGGCGCGGACTACCTGCCGGTGAATGTCGGGTCGGGCACCACGGTGACGATCCTCGAGATCGCGAAGATGCTGCAGCGTCTGCTCGGCAGCAGCGTCGAGCTGAACGTGACCAACGTCGGCCGCACCTTCGACATCCGCCACAACACGGCGGACATCACCCGCGCGCGCGAGACGCTGGGCTTCGAGCCGAAGGTCTCGCTCGAACAGGGGTTCACGGAGCTCATCGAGTGGGCGAAGACCACGCCCGACGTCGCCGTGGACTTCTTCGACAAGGCGCTCGACGAGCTCAAGGCGAAGGGCCTGCTGGTTCAGTCGTGATCCTGACGTACGACCAGCTCCCGGCCTATCACGGAGCCGTGGCCATGGTGGATGGCGCGTTCGACCCGTTGCACAAGGGCCACATCGAGTACTTCCGGGCGGCCGCGGCCGCCGTGGACGTGCCGCTGCTGTGCAATGTC
>JBIKWH010000149.1:0-5385 GCA_044356435.1 Vicinamibacterales bacterium | reverse complement strand
ACCACCGTCCGGCCATGAACTGAATGTGATGTCGCGTCACAGCCCTAGACCGGCGTAGACCGTGTCCTTGTAGTAGTACGGCCCGGAGTCGCCTCTCTGTTTCAGTTGTGTGTGTGAGGTCGGCCAGTTGTCGAGTGCATGCTGCATGATCGCAGCATTGAAGCTGACGTGAAGGGCGAGTGCGCTCTGAAGGATAGGTGGGCACCGCTCTGCATCCATAGAGCGCCTGCCGTTCAGGTTAACGGAGATGATTGGCAGGTCACGGGCCAGTGCCTGTTCGATCTCCCATCGCACGAACTTCACGAGATAGCGTGTGCGCTCGCCAACCAAGAGAATGAAGACCTTCGAGTTGCGCATCCGCTCTGCTAACTGGGCCTTGATTGATGCCTCGAGGCTTGAATCCCGAGCAGTATTCAGGTCGTGTGCGTTGTAGAAATTGAAGTCGATGCCGTCGTTCTGCTTCCAAGCCTGCATCAGGCGGTAGTACGCCATGTCTGAGTCCCCATCGAAGGAGACAAAGGTCTTGTTGCGATACGGCATTGCGATTCCTTTCAGTAACGCTAACTATCTTTGGACCCGCCACCGTGGCTCTCCAGGCACGTAACCAGTGGAGACGCCGGATCTCACCCGAGGCAAGTCCTTCTGAACGCGGATCTTATACCTCCGCGAGGATCAAGCGCGGGAGTAGATACGTGCCGGGAGCGTGGTTCGCTGCGTGTGGTTGCGCGTAACCACTCGCGCGCGACCTCCGTTGCGGTCGTAAGTGCCCCGGGCGTCTGGAGTTATTGAGATGACCGTTAACCGGAGTGGGTGGTTACGTGCGAGGCTTGGCGCGTAACCGTGCGGACGGGCGTCAGAGGCGGTCGATGGGGCTACGGACGCCGAGTGGCCCTCGCGCCAGCACGTGTGTGTAGATCATGGTCGTTCGCACGTCCCGGTGGCCGAGCAGTTCCTGTACGGTGCGGATGTCCTGGCCGTCTTCGAGGAGGTGGGTGGCGAAGCTGTGCCGGAACGTGTGCGGCCCCACATGTTTCGTCAGACCGGCGGCCCGGGCAGCCTGCGCCACCGCGCGTTGCACGGCCGATTCGTGCAGGTGGAAACGGTTGGGCGGCCCCCATTGCGGGTCACGACAGATCCGGGCGGCCGGGAACACGAACTGCCAGGACCAGTCGGTGGCGGCATTCGGGTACTTCCGGGCCAGGGCCTCTGGCAGGACAACGCGGCCCAAACCTTCGGCCAGATCACGGACGTGGCGCTGCCTGACAACGACGAGGTGCGCCTCCACCTTGGAACGGAGAGCGGCCGGCAGGACGGTGAAGCGGTCCTTCTGACCTTTACCGCGCCGGACGATGATCTGGTTCCTCGCGAAGTCGATGTCCTTCACGCGCAGGTTGAGACACTCCTGCAGGCGGAGTCCGCCGCCATAGAGCAACGCGACGATCAACCACTCGACGCCTCCCAGCTGATCAAGAAGGCGACTGACCTCGTCTCGCGCGAGCACGACGGGCACGAGGTCGGGCAGTTCATTGCGGATGACTTCCTTATAGAGAAAGAGCAGGGCGCACAGGGCCTGGTTCTGAGTCGACGCGCTCACCTGTTGGCTCACCGCAAGCCAGGACAGGAAGCTGGCCACGTGTTCCGCGCCGAGGTCGTTCGGGTGGCGCTTGCCGTGATGCACGATGAATCGTCGGATCCAGTAGGTGTAGGCCTCTTCGGTGCGGCGGCTGTAGTGGCGGACGCGCACGGCGCGCCGGACTTGATCGAGCAGGCGGGGCGGCTGACGGCTGGCGAGGTCGGACACAGCCCGCGACGATGCCAGCGACGTGCCGAGTGCCTTGACGGGCTATTGCGGGGATTGACCGCTGGCCCGCGCAGCTTCTGCTACATCTACACCCGTCACCCGGATGCGTTTCTGCTTGCCGCGCTCCCCGCTGACGATCGCGACGTCGCGTTTCGGAACACCGAGCGTCTCCGCCAGCAGTTCGACGAGCGCCTCATTCGCGGCCCCGTCCACCGGCGCGGCGGCGAGTCGCACCAGCAGCGCTCCATCGCGGACGCCGGCGAGCGCCGTGCGGCCTGCGCGTGGAATGACCTTGATCTGAATCTCCACGCCGCCCGGAACAGCCGTGAAGGGGCCCGCGGCGGCACCTGCACGGGAGGTGCTCACGCAGGTGCGGATGCGCTGGACGCCGGATAGCTGCGCCCGCCGAAGATGGCCGTGCCGACACGCACGATGGTGGCGCCTTCCTGGATGGCCACCTCGAAATCCGCGCTCATGCCCATCGAGAGCTCACGGAGCATGGGCGCGGGCACGCCGGCGGATGCCCACTGGTCACGCAGGTCCCGCAGCTTCCGGAACCACGGGCGTGCGTCTTCGGGTGTCTCTGGGGCCGGAGGAATCGTCATCAGGCCCACCACGCGCGCGGCGGTGCAGGCGGCAGCGGCGTCGAACATGGTTTGCGCGTCCTCGGGGTGCGCGCCGAACTTGGTGGTCTCCCGCGCGAGGTCGATCTGAATCAGCAGCTCTGGCGTGGCGCCGGCTTCGGCGGCGGCGCGGTCGATCCGCTGGAGCAGCTCCACGCTATCCACCGACTCGATCATGGCAAACCACGGCGCCGCCTTCCGGGCCTTGTTGCCCTGGAGGTGGCCGATCAGGTGCCAGCGGATGTCGGGTGGGTGAAAGGCGGAGATCTTCTCCAGGCCTTCCTGCACCTTGTTCTCGCCAAACAGGCGCTGCCCGGCGGCGTAGGCCTCCTGGACGGCGGCGATAGGGAATGTCTTGGAAACGGCGACGAGCTGGACGTCGGAGGGAGCGCGACCGGCTGACTGCGCCGCCGTGGCAATGCGTTGGCGGATGGCGGTCAGCCGATCGGCGAGTGACACAGGGTGTTACTTGATCATGCCCTTGATGGCGGGCAAGGTGGCCTTCACTTCGGCGGCCTTGTCGCCATTGGGTTCGGCCTCGAGATAGGCCTCCAGCGCTTTCACGGCGTCCGGCAGCGCGCCGAGGTTGAGCGACGTCATGCCGAGCTGATACTGCGCGAAGCCGTGCTTCGGGTTCGACTTCACGGCCACTTCGAACTGCGCCTTGGCTTCGGCGAACTTCTGCGTGTTGAAGTAGGCGACGCCGATGCCGACGGCGGCGTCCGCGTGCTCCTTGTCCATCTCGAGCGCCTTGCCGAACGCGGCGATGGCCTTGTCGTACTCACGCTTGGCGTTGTGCTCGTAGCCGATGTTCGTGTAGCAGTCCTTGCAGTCCGGCATGATGCCGAGCGCTTCGTTGTACTTCGCGATGGCGCCGTCGTGGTCGCCGGCCTCGGCGGCGGTGCCGGCCGCGGCGAAGGCGGCCTGCAGGGCCTGGAACTTCTTGTTGTCGGCGGCCGCACCGGCGGAGGGCGCGATCCGGAAGCCCAGGTTGGAGCTGCCGCCCTGGCGCACGTTGGCCATGAGCGTCTGTTCCAGCTTGTCCTTCTTGGCCGTCACCTTCCAGGCGCCGGACTTGAGGCCGATCATCACGAACTCGCCCTTCTTGTCCGAGTTGGTCTTCTTCGTGACGCCGTCGGGTCCGACGAACTCGAGGCTGGCACCGTCAACGGGTGCGCCCGTGTTGTCGACGACCGTGCCCTTGACCAGTCCGGCCTGGGCAAACGCCGAAGTCGCGAGCGCAAGCGCAACGCCCAGAGCAAACACCGCGCGGAACAGGTGGGTCCGCATAACCATTTCTCCTCCAGTCAGTAACGGGCTGTGCCCCTGTGGCGGGTGACGAGTTGCCTCGGAGCGCCCACCAGTTTACATGAAGGGTGCTGCAAGGCCCGGGCCGTGATTTCTCCCACGAGATCAGGCCGGAATCCGTGCGGATTCGGCTACGACCCGGAAGAGTTGCCCAGGAACCGGGCAACATCTTCCAGGCTCATCGTCACGGGGGCGGGCGGCAGGCTGTTCAGGAAACGGCGGCCGTAGCCCATGGTCCGGAGCCGGGGATCGAGGATCGCCAGCACGCCGCGGTCGGTCCGGTGGCGGATGAGCCGGCCGAGACCCTGCTGCAGGGTCAGGATGGCGAGCGGCACGGTGTACTCCGCGAAGGCGTCGCCGCCGCGGGCGGTGATGGCCTCGATCCGGGCCGCGGTGACCGGGTCCGACGGGGACGCAAACGGAAGCTTGTCGATAATCACGCAGCTCAGCGCGTCGCCCACGACGTCCACGCCCTGCCAGAAGCTCGATGTGGCGAGGAGCACGGCGTTGGGCGTGGCGCGGAACTGGTCGATGAGCTGGGTGCGCGGCGCGGACCCCTGCACGAGCACGGGGTAAGGGAGCGTCATCTCCAGAAAGCGCTGCACGGTGCGGAGCACGGCATAGCTGGTGAAGAGCACGAAGGCGCGGCCTTCGGTGCACCGGAGCAGGTCCAGCACTTCCTTCGCGGCGGCCTCGGCGAACGAGGGGTGCTTCGGCGCGGGCATCCGGCGCGGGAGATAGAGCACGGCCTGCTGCGTGTAGTCGAACTCCGAGGGCACGCGCAGCTCGTCGGCTTCGCGCAGGCCGAGCCGGCCGCGGGCGTAGTCGAAGGAGCCGTCCACGGCGAGTGTGGCCGAGGTCAGCACGACGGTGCGCATCCGGTCAAAGAGCGCGTCGCGGATGATGCGCGACACATCGATGGGGGCGGCCCGCAGCAGCACACCGCCGCGCCCGCGTGTCTCCAGGTAGTAGACAAAGTCCGGGTCGTTGGCGCGCACGAGGAACTTCAGGTCGCGGGCGAGATCCCCGGCGCGTCGGGCGATGGCGTCGAGGTCGCTGTTGCTCGGCGTGCCTTCGGCACCGCCCTCGGAGGGATCCGGCGGTCGCGAGGCAAACGTCGCCGAGGCCTGCAGGCCGTCGAGCGAGCCGGCGAGCGCCATGCCTTCCTGGAAGTGCTCGCTCATGGATTCCGCGGTGTAGCGGGCTCTGGCTTCGCTGCCGCCCGGACCCGGGGCGCCGGCGTCGAGGGTCAGCCCGGCGAAGAACGCGCGGGCGTGGTCGGCGACGCGCATCAGGTCCCGGCGCAGGCCCTCGCGCGCCGAGGGCGAGGCGGCCAGGCCGTCGGCGACGGCGCGCTCGCCGTCGCGGAGCAGCTCGTCCACGCCGTGGCTGCTGGCGGCCACACCGAAGTACTGCGTGGCCACGTCCTCGAGCTGGTGCGCTTCGTCCACCACGAGCGTGGCGCAGGCGGGAATCACCTCACCGTAGTTACCCTGGCGGATCGAGGCGTCGGCGCAGAGCAGATGGTGGTTCACGATCACGACGTCGGACTCGGCGGCCTTCTGGCGCACGCGCGTGACGAAGCACTCGGTGTAGCGCGGGCAGTCCTGCCCGAGGCAGGTCTCGGCGGTGGCGGCGATGTCCTTCCAGAGC
>JBIKWH010000071.1:0-7826 GCA_044356435.1 Vicinamibacterales bacterium | reverse complement strand
GCGCCGCTCGGTCCACGCCTTCAGATAGCGAAGCTTGACGAGGAGGACGGCCGCCTGCAGCGTGTCGAGCCGTGAGTTCCCCGACCAGACCACGCAGTCCTCGCGCGACCGGAGGCCGATGTTGCGCAGGATGCGAACCTGGTCGGCCAGGCCGGCGTCGCTCGTCGTCAGCACGCCGCCGTCACCGATGGCGTTCAGGGTCTTCAGCGGATGCAGGCTGAACGCGCCGCACGCGCCCCAGGAACCGACGGGCCGGCCGGCGAACTCCGCCAGGATGGCCTGGGCACAGTCCTCCACCATCACCAGGCCGCGGCGTTCCGCGATGGCCGACAGGCGTGTCATGTCGCACGGACGGCCGGTCAGGTGCACCGGAAGAATCGCGCGCGTCCGCGACGTCACGGCAGCCTCGACGGCATCCGGGTCCAGCAGGTAGTCGTCGCCGACGTCGGCAAACACGGGTGTCGCCCCGGTCAGCGCGATGGCACTGGCTGACGCCACGAAGGAGTTCGGGGCCGTGATGACCTCGTCACCCGGTCCGATCCCGAGCGCACGCAGCCCCAGCACCAGCGCATCGGTGCCGGAGTTGAGGCCGACGGCGTGTGACGTGCCCGTCAGCCGCGCCAGTTCACGCTCGAACTGTTCGACTTCGGGACCGAGCACGAACGTGCCGTGATCGATCACCCGGCCAATCGCCTCCAGCAGCTCCGCCTTGAGGGGGGCGTGCTGCCGGGCGATATCGACGTACGGAACGCCGGCGGACTGCGCTGCTGTCGCCATCGCTACTCGAAGTAGATGTGACCGTGGTCGCCCGTCCAGCCGGTCTGCTTGAACCACCACTGCCACTCATCCGGCGCGTAGAAGCTCTGGCACGTCAGCTGCCAGTACAGCAGATTGGCCTTCTCCTCCTCGGTGCGGAAGGACTCGACGACGATCCAGCCCTTGCCCTTGCTCACGCGCTGGGCCTCCTCGAGCGCCGCCTTCAGGTCGAACACCTTGAGATTGTGCAGCGCGTTGACCGACAGCACGAGGTCGAACGACTTGTCGGCATACGGCAGCGACGCCGCCGTGCCCACCTGGAGCGAGCTCTTGATCTCTTCCTTGCCGTGCTCGATGGCGTAGGCCGAGATGTCGATGCCTTCCACCTGGATGCCCGGCACGATCTGCGTGAACTCGTAGAGGAAGAAGCCCTTGCCGCATCCGATATCGAGCACGCGGTCGCCGGCCTTCAGGCCGTAGTGCTTCACGATCGCTTCCGCGACCGGACGCCAGCGCCCGTCGTAGTGGTGCCCGCCGAAGCCGTACTTGCGGTCGCCGTCCCAGTAGTCGAAGTCGAAACGCTTCGCGACCCGCGCCGCTTCGGCCTTGGAGAATTCGTTGACGCGCCCGAGATAGTCGCGCGACGTCGTCCGCTTACCGAGGTGCGCCAGAAAATCGATGTCTGCCATGTGTCACCCGTCTAATGAACCGTGTTCGTGAGGGCGGCCAGCGCCGCCCGGGCCTTCCGGAGTTGCGCGACTCCCCTGCTGCCGTCGGCGTCGCCCACGTCCGCGAACGAACGGCGGGCACTCACGGCCGGCAGGAAGTCGTTGAGACTGATGCAGCACCACTTGAACCGGCACGCCGGCAGCACCAGATCCATCCGCGCGCGCACCTGCGCGGGCGTCTCGAAGAGCTCGGCGACCGCCCGGGCAAACGCATCGAACGACGATGACGGCACAGGCACCTCGAAATGGCCGAAGAAGTCGCAGACCAGCTTGGCCGGGTCGTCCCAGCCTGCGTACTCGAAGTCGAGAAAGCGTACGCCGTCCGGCGTCGCGAGCGCATTGTGAAAGCCGAAGTCCGACGGCGAGAGGCAGCGGTCCACGCCGGCCAGCGGGGCTTCGAGATCCCAGCCGGCTTCCGTGGCTCCGTCCAGCAGCGCCTGGCGGATGTACGCCCATGCGGGCCGCATCTCCGACGCCACGAATGTCGCGACGTCCTCGTGCACGCCTGACGTCACCGGCATCGCGGCCAGGCGCTCCAGCCGGCGTTCGACGCTCGCGATGTAGTCGAGTCCGCGAAGGCAGGCGTCCGACGCAACGGGCAGCGGCGCCGCCGCGGGCTCGTGGCGGCGCCGGTTCAGGACGAGTACGAGTTCGAGGGCCGCATCCACGTCCGGCTGGAAGACATCGCCCCCGGCATACGGCCGGCCGTCGATGAACTCGTAGACGCCGAGACGGCGACGAGCGTCGCACGCCAGAGGCCGGGGAACGCTCCGCGCGCCGGCATTCCAGGCGAACTGGAGGAAGTCGAACTCGGCCTGTGCGCGATTCCGGGACGGGTCGTCGAAGTACAGCTTGAGGAGCACGCGCCCGCTGGAGAGATCCGCGCGGAATACGCGATTGTTCGAGCCGCCCGCCAGCCTGACCAGGTCGAACGGACCGTCGACGCCGGCGGCGTTCAGGATGTCCTGCGCGCCCTCGACCGTGACCTGCTCCACTAGGCCGGCCCTGTCACGCGCCCGGCCAGGAACCGCTCGGACGCATCCGCCCAGGAGTCGATGCGGGTGAATGGCGATCCGATGTGGAGGCGGCTGGGGTCAAAGAGCAGCTTCTCGACACCAGCCGGGAAACCCGGCTCGCTGAGCAGCTCCGGCAGGTCGTCGATGAAGTGCGTGCACCCTTCGGCGCCCACGCGAGCCAACTTCTCTGCCTTCGTCAGCTCGAAGAATGCGCCCTCCGGCTCGAGCCGGATCGGATCGCGGTAGAACCCGTGCTCGTGCAGCCAGCGTTGCGCCGCGGCGTGCAGATCGCAGTCGGGACCGGCGAACGGCTTCCGCGTCTTGTGGCTGACGATTCGTACGGGAATTCCCGCCACGCGGCAGCCTTCGAAGAAGGCCGCCACACCGGGAAAGGGATCGGCCTCGTGCATGCGGACGCCGTAGACGATCCCCTGCAGCTCGATCCAGTCCTGCTCGCCGCCGATGCTCCGCAGGTAGTCGCGCACGTCGCCCTTCGACGCCGGCACGCTGGCCGGGATCAGTCCCTTCTCCAGCGCCACGTGATGGAACAGCCGGTCGTAGCGGACGATCGTGTTGTCGAAGTCGATGCCGATGAGCATCTGGTACTAGATCCGGCTGAGGTCGAGTACCGGCCGCACCGCCGCGCCGGACTCGAGCTCGTCCAGGGCGTCATTCACCGCGCCAAGCGCGTAGTCCTTCGAGAGGATCGTGTCGACCGGGAGCCGGCCCGCGAGCAACAGACGCGCGTACCGCGGATAGTCACGGTCGGGGACGCTGTCGCCTCCCCACGTCCCGAGGAGACGCTTGCCGAGGTTGAGCTGGAACGGGTCGAGCGGCATCCGTTCGCCCGCGTGCGCGTTGCCGACGACGACGGCCGTGCCACCCTGATTGCGGACGGCGGAGAGCGCCTGCACCATCACGTCAGGCTTGCCCGAGCACTCGATCGCGAAGTCGAGACCGCCGGGTGCGATGGCCTTGAGCGCGTCCGCGACGTTCTCCTTCGCGGCGTTCACCACGTGGGTCGCCCCCGCGGTCTTTGCCGCCGCGAGCTTGCTGTCGAGCACGTCGATGGCCACGACCGGCGTGCAGCCTGCGATCGCCGCCGCCGCCACCGCGCACAGGCCCACGCCGCCCGCCCCGAACACCGCGAGGCTCTGACCCGGCGAGGGCGAGGCGGTATTGAACACCACGCCGAACCCGGTCGGCACCGCGCAGCCCAGCATCGAGGCGTCGCGCATGGCGACACCCGCCTGCAGCAGCGTGAGGCGGTTCTCGCTGACCACGGCGTACTGGCCGAAGGTCGTGATCGCGCCCGAGTTCACGGTGCGGCCGTTCCAGTCGTAGGTGGTGCCGGGGATGTCCGCGCCGGAGCCCTTGATCCACGACATGACGACGGCGTCGTCCACCTTGACCTTCGTGACACCGGGACCCACTTCCCGCACGACCCCGCTGCCCTCGTGCCCGAGGACGTGCGGCAGGAACTTGTCCGGGCCGCGATGGCCGCGGACTTCGAGCAACTGCGTGTGGCAGACGGCGCTGTACTTGACCTCCACCAACACCTGACCCGGCTTGAGAACGGGCAAACCCAGTTCGACGACTTCCAGTGGCCGGCCCGTCTCGACGAGCAGTGCGCTGATCGACTTCATGACGCTCCCACGCTGGCCTTGCCGGCCAGCTCACGGACACGGCCGGCGATCGCCGCCGGCGTCAGTCCAAAGATTTCCCTGGCGTGCTCCTGCTCGCCAGCTTCGTACATGAACCGGTCGGCCGTGCCGAACCGGTGAAACGCGGGCCGCACCTCGGGGTGATCGCCGAGCCACTCGGCCACCGCGCCTCCGAAGCCGCCGGCCGCGGCATGCTCCTCGATCGTCACGACGACCTTGTGCCGCGCGCAGGCGTCCGCGAGCACGCGCTCGTCCAGCGGCTTCACCGTGTGACAGCTGTAGACACTCGACTGCAGGCCACCCTCCGCCAGCAGCTCCGCCGCCTCCATCGCCACGTGCGCCATCGTGCCGACGCCGAGGAGGCAGACGTCGCGCCCTTCGCGCAGCGGAATCCACTTGCCGATCTCGAACTGCGGCGGCTGGGCGTGTACCGTCGGCTCACCCTTCTTGCCGAGCCGGATGTACACAGGACCGTTGTGCGCGAGCGCGGCCTTCAGCGCGCCATGGACTTCAGCCTGATCCGCCGGACACAGGATGACAATGTTCGGCAGTACGCGCAGCACGGCCAGGTCCTCAAGCGCGTGGTGCGTGGCGTTCAGCGCCGAGTACGAGAGGCCGGCGCCCACGCCGACCACCACCACCGGAAGGTTGTGGTAGCAGATGTCGAGCCGGATCTGCTCCAGGCACCGGAGTGTCGTGAACGTGGTGATCGTGTAGGTGATCGGACGAAGCCCGGACAGCGCGAGGCCGGACGCCGTGCCGATCATGTTGGCTTCCGCGACGCCGCAGTTCAGAAAGCGGTCCGGGCACGCGGCCTTGAAGTCGTTGAAGAGCCGGTTGCCGATATCGCCCGAGAGCAGCACGACGCGCTCGTCGGCCTGCGCGAGCGCGGTGACTTCGGACGCGAATGCGTTCCTCACAGTCCCAACTCCTTCTTCGCGGCGAGCAACTGGGCTTCCTTCAGGATGGCGTAGTGCCAGTTGTTGTCGTCTTCCATGAACGACACGCCCTTGCCCTTGACCGTATGCGCGATCAGCGCGAGGGGGCGCCCGCTCCCGTCAGGCACGGCACGCATCGCCGCGGCGAGCGCCTCGACGTCGTGGCCGTCCACCTCCCGGGTCGTCCAGCCGAACGCCCGCCACTTGTCCGCCAGAGGGGCGAGCGCCATGACGTCCTGGCTCCGATCCGTCGCCTGCCATTTGTTGAAGTCCACGACGGCGATCAGCCGGTCGAGCTTCAGCGAGGGCGCCAGCATGGCCGCCTCCCACACGGAGCCTTCGTTGCACTCCCCGTCGCTCATCACGACGCAGACGCGGTAGTCCAGCTTCAGGATGCGGCCGGCCAGGGCCATGCCCAGGCCCACCGGCAGGCCATGCCCGAGCGAGCCGGTCGAGACTTCGATGCCCGGTGCCGACCCGTAGACGGGATGCTCCGCCAGCGGCGCACCAGGCTCGGCGTAGGTGTCCAGCAGTTCCCGTCCGAAGTAGCCGCGGTGGAAGAGCGCGGCGTACAGCGCGGTCCCGGCGTGCCCCTTGCTGAGGATCAGGCGATCCCGGCCGGGGTCAGCGGGCTTCGAGGGGTCCACGCGGAGCGCCCCCCAGTAGGCCGCGGTGAGAATGTCGGTGCACGAGAGCGCCGAGCCGATGTGCGGCGTCTTCGCGGTGAACGACAGGTCGAGGATCGTGCCGCGGACGGCCCGGGCCGCCGCCTGCATCTCCGACGTGGTTGCGAATGTCGGCGTCATTGCCTATACCACCTGCGCCTGCTGCATGGTCTTGATGTTGTAGTACCGCGCGTCGGTCTCGCTGTTGGGCAGCAGGCCGTCGCGGAACGCCACGATGAGGTCGCGCATCGCGTCCTCCAGCGTCCGGCTCGGATAGAAGCCGAGGTCTCTGCCGATGCGCTCTGACGAGATGTGGTACGACCGGTTGTCGTCGGTCGGCGTCGTGACGATCTCGACCGGCTCGCCCGGCACTTCCGCCTCGACGACGGCCTTCACTTTCGCCGCGATCTCGGAGACGCGGAAGTTGTCGTAACCGGCGTTGTAGATCCGACCCGCGATCTTGGCATCCGGCAGCGTCAACAGCAGCTTGTACAGGTCGACCATGTCCTCGATGTGCAGGTTCGGCCGCATCTGGTCTCCGCCGAACACCGTGATCCGCCTCTTGCGGAACGCGAGGTGCGTCAGGATGTTCACGGTCAGATCCAGCCGCTGGCGCCGCGAGTAGCCGCAGAGCGTGGCCGGGCGCACGACCATCGGCACGAACGAAGCGTCCTGCGCGCCGAGAAGAATCGGCTCGCACATCGCCTTGAACTTGCTGTAGTCGGTCAGCGGCCGCAGCGGGTGGTCTTCGTTGACGTTCGGCTGGTCGCTCACGCCGTACACGCTCGAGCTCGACGCGTAGATGAACCGGCGGGCGCCCGCCTCCTTGCTCATCCGGACGAGCGGCTCGAAGCAGTCGAAGTTGATGGAGCGACCGAGCCCCGGATTCAGCTCGAAGCTGGGGTCGTTCGAGATGCACGCGAGATGGATGACGGCGTCCACGCCGGCCACGGCGTTCCGCACGACACCCGCGTCCCGGAGGTCGCCCTTGATCTGCGTCAGACCCGGAGCATCCTTCACGGGATCCAGCACGTCGTCACCGAACCAGTAAAGGTCCAGCACGCGGACGTCATGGCCGGCGGCCAGCAGCGCGGGCACCAGACGGGCGCCGACGTAACCGGCGCCGCCGGTGACCAGGACAGTCTTCAGTTGAGGTGCGGACATGCGGTGACAGTGACCTCCGTACTACTTGAGCAGCGATTCGATGCTGCGGATGAGAGCGATACGGTCGATGTAGCGGCTGTTGCCGACGATGCCGACCGCCTGCGCGCCGATCAGATTGCCAAGAAACGCGAGCGTCTCCGGTTCGACGCCATTGGCCGCGCTGAGCGCCGTGACGGCCAGCACGGCGTCGCCGGCGCCGATGCGATCCACCACGCGCGTTGCCAGCGCAGGCGCGTCGACGAAGGTGCCGTCCCGGTAGACCAGGGCGCCGTTGCGCCCGCGGGTGATCATGATCGTGCCGCTGCCAAGGCGCCGGGCCACATCCGCGACCAGCGCCCGGAGGTCGCCCGTGCGGTTTCGGGTATCGAGCCGGATCTCGCCCTCGTGGATGCAGACGTAGTCGGCATGCCGGTACTTCGAGATCGTGTGGAAGCCCACGTTGGCGGCGTTGATCTGCGCGTTCATCACGAGAAACGGCGCGCGGGCGCTGAGCAGTTCGGCGATGGCCGGTGTGATCAGGCCATGGCCGAAGTCGGACGCGATCACGAGGTCCACGTCCGGCAGGCTGCGCTCGATGGCCTCGATGACCCGGGCCTCTTCGTCCGGCGCGAGCAGCTGATCGTTGAACTCGTAGACCGCCGCCATCTTCGCCGAGGAGTAGCTGTCGACGAACCGCCGCTTGACGATGGTCGGCGACGCCGCCTTGGACACGGCCGTCAGCTTGACGGACGGGTGCAGGTTCCCGCGCACGAAGTCCTCGTGGCTGTTCTCCGCGCCGAGATACGTCACCAGATGCACCGAGTCGCAGAACGACGCGATGTGGTTGGCGACCGCGAGACTGCCGCCGGCGTGACGCGCCTGCGACTGGTACTTCATCACCAGCACCGGCTCCTTG
>JBIKWH010000070.1:0-7866 GCA_044356435.1 Vicinamibacterales bacterium | reverse complement strand
CCCGACTGCGCCAGCCCGAGAATGCCTGTCAGTTCGCTGACATTGAACCGGTCGACCGACACCACACGCAGCAGGCGCAGGCGCGTGGACTCCCCGAGGAGTCGGAATAACGCTGACGCCTTCTGCACATCCATGAATCTACATTTATAGATTCACTTAGGCAAGCGATCCGCCCCCGCGATCCCCGGATCGTCCGCTGGCGATGCACGTTTTCGGAGGCACGCATCCGTGAATCCGTCGATCTTTGTGCGCAGTGTCGACGCTAACGTGATCTATGTGCACGGTTAGGAGGATCGCCGTGCACGTTTGTGGCGTCTTGGGGCCCGTAATGCGTCAGATTCTTGCAGGTTGCGCGGTGATCCGTGCATAATCGTTTCGCCACCGCACTTCATCCACTTACCTGCACTCTCGCCACGACGCGAACGAAAGGACTGCTGTCACATGGGATCTGCTGCACTGGCTGATGCCGTCAAGAACATCCGCGACTGGTCGCTGACCGCCGGCCGCGCCGCGTTGACCACGCCGACGAATGTCGCCGAGCTGTTTGGCTCGCTCGTGTTCAATGACAAGGTTCAGGAAGCCCGCCTGCCGAAGGCGGCCTACAAGGCCCTGCGCGCCACGATCACGCGCGGCGAGGCGCTTGACGCCGCGACCGCTGATGCGGTGGCTGGCGCGTTGAAGGACTGGGCCGTCGAGCACGGCGCGACGCACTACACCCACTGGTTCCAGCCGCTCACCGGCATCACGGCCGAGAAGCACGACTCGTTCATCTGGCCGACGGCCGAGGGCAAGGTCCTTGTCGAGTTCTCGGGCAAGGAACTCATCAAGGGCGAGCCGGACGCCTCGAGCTTCCCGTCAGGCGGCATGCGCTCCACGTTCGAGGCCCGCGGCTACACGGCGTGGGACCCCACGAGCCCACCGTATCTGCACGTTGACGGCAACAGCGTCACGCTGGTCATCCCGACCGCCTTCGTGAGCTGGACGGGCGAGGCGCTCGACAAGAAGACGCCGCTGCTGCGGTCCATGGAGGCGCTGTCGCGCCAGGCCGTCCGCGTGCTGAAGCTGTTCGGCTCGACGGCGACCCGCGTCACGACCACCTGCGGCCCCGAGCAGGAGTACTTCCTGATCGACCGCAACTTCTATTTCGCGCGCCCGGACCTGATCAACGCCGGCCGCACGCTCTTCGGCGCCAAGCCGCCGAAGGGGCAGGAGCTGGAAGACCAGTACTTCGGCGCGATTCCGGAGCGCGTGCTGGCCTGCATGGCCGACTGCGAGCAGGAACTCTACAAGGTCGGCGTGCCGGTGAAGACCCGGCACAACGAAGTGGCGCCGAGCCAGTACGAGATCGCGCCGGTGTTCGAGAACGCCAACGTCGCGGCTGACCACCAGCTCATGACGATGGAGGCGATCAAGCGCGTGGCGCCGAAGTACGGCCTCGAGGCGCTCTTCCACGAAAAGCCCTTCGCCGGCGTCAACGGCTCGGGCAAGCACAACAACTGGTCGATGTCGGACGAGTTCGGCAACAACCTGCTGAGCCCGGGCGCGACGCCGCACGACAACATGCAGTTCCTGGTGTTCTGCGCCGCCGTGCTGCGTGCGGTCGACACGTGGCAGGGGCTGCTGCGCGCCAGCATCGCGAGCGCGGGCAACGATCACCGTCTCGGCGCGAACGAAGCGCCGCCGGCCATCCTGTCGATCTTCCTCGGCGACCAGCTCTCGGACATCTTCGAACAGCTCGAGAAGGGCGTCGCGAAGAGCACGAAGCAGGGCGGCACGCTGGACGTCGGCGTGAGCTCGCTGCCGAAGCTGCCGCGCGACGCGGGCGACCGCAACCGCACGAGCCCGTTCGCCTTCACCGGCAACAAGTTCGAGTTCCGCGCGGTGTCGTCGGGCCAGAACATCGGCTGGCCGAACATGGTGCTGAACGTGGCCGCGGCCGAAGCGCTGGAATCCATCGCGACCGAGCTCGAAGGCGCCGTCGCCAAGGGTGAGGAACTGAACAAGGCGGTTGGGAAGCTCCTGACCAAGATCGCGAAGCAGCACAAGCGGATCGTCTTCAACGGCAACGGCTACTCCAAGGAGTGGGAGAAGGAGGCCGCCAAGCGCGGTCTGCTGAATCTCAAGAACACCGTCGACGCGCTGCCGGAGATCGTCAAGCCGGCCGTCGTCAAGGTGATGGAGAAGCACAAGGTCCTCAGTGAGCGCGAGCTCCACTCCCGCTACGAGATCTATCTCGAGGCCTACAACAAGACGATTAACATCGAAGGGCAGCTCATGGTGCTCATCGCGAACCGGTACATCTTGCCGGCGGCGCTCGAGTATCAGAAGCAGGTCGCCCAGAGCGTGTCGGCCGTCAGGTCGGCCGGCACGACGAGCGTCCAGGGCAAGAAGCTGCTGCTGAAGTACACGAAGCTGACCGACAAGCTGAAGGTGCAGACCGACGCGCTGGATGTGGCGTTGGCGCACGTCGGTGGCGCGACCGACAAGCACGCGAAGTACATGCGCGACAAGGTCATCCCGGCCATGAACAGGCTGCGGGAAGTCGGCGACGAGCTCGAGCTGCTGACGCCCCACGGGCTGTGGCCGTTGCCGACCTACCGCGAGATGCTCTTCATCAAGTAGTCGCCGGGCCTGCCGACGTCGATGGCAGGGCGGTGGAAAACCGACGGGGCCGGCCTCCTTCACAGGAGGTCGGCCCTTCTGCTGTACACTGACGGGCTGCTATGGGACTGCTGGACAGGCTGAAGCCACAACCTCGCTGGAAGCACGCCGACCCGGCCGTGCGTGCCGCTGCCGCGCTCGAGTGCGGACCCGATGATCTGGAGGCGCTCGGCGCCCTGGTGCGGGACGACCCGGACGCCCGCGTCCGCCGCACGGCGGTCACGCGGATCACTGACCCGGGCCTCCTGACCGAGGTCGGCCGGACCGACCCCGACGACGAGGTCAAGGCCGAGGCTGTGCGAAGCCTCGCCGGGCTTGCGGCGGAGGCGACCGACGTCGAGACGGCCACGTCGCTGATCCGGGCCCTGGGCGACCTGGGCCGCGGACGGGAACTCACGAGCATCGCGCGACAGGCGTACCTCGTGGCCGCCCGGCTCGTGGCCGTCGACCTGCTCCACGAGCAGAAGGCGCTGGGTTCGGTGAGCCGGCACGCGGAGGATTCCGTGACGCGGCTCCATGCGTTCGAGCGGCTGACCGATGCCACCGAGATCCTGAACGTGGCGACGAAGGCCGAGTTCACGGACGTCGCGCTGGCGGCGCTCGAGCGTGTGACGGATGTGGACGCGCTGACCGGCGTGGCGCAGCGGGCGCGGAGCAAGGTGGCGGCGCGCCGGGCACGTGCGCGTCTGCGTGCCCTTGAAGAGGCGGCCCGGCCCGTGGTGCCGGCGCCCGAGGTTCCGATGACGCCGGAGGACCGGCAGCGGGGGCTGGAGATCGTGGCCCGCGTCGAAGCCGTGGTGTCGACGGCGGATCTGGACGCGGCCGAGGCCGAGTTGACGGCCGCTCGCCTCGCCTGGGCTGAGCTCGAGGCGGACACGACGAATGTCGACGCTTCGCTGGGCTTCGCGTTCGAGACGGCGTGCGAGGCGGCCCGCGAGGCCATGGCCGAGCGCCAGCAGGAGCGCCGCCTGGCGCAGGAGCGGCTCGCCGCGGTGGCCCGTGAACAGGCCGACCGGGTGGCCATCTGCGACGAAATCGAGACCCTGGACGGCGAGGCCTCGGCCGACCGCGTCGCCGAGCTGCGCGCCCGGTGGGACGGCTTGCCGCCGATTCCGGCCGAGTTCGCGGCCTCCCTGACCCGGCGGTTCCAGGATGTGAGCCGGGCGTACGAGGCTCGTGCCCGCCGGCGGACGCTGGCCGCTGCGGCCCGTGTCCGGCTGGAGACGCTGGCGACGGAACTGGAGACGCTGGCCGCGCCCGACCGCGCCGTCGAGGAGTCGGTCGCCCGGTGGAGGGGCCTGCGGCGCGACGCCGAGATGCTCCAGGAGTTCAGCGACGCGAACCCCGAGGCGGCTGCCCGGATGAACGCCGCGATGGCCGTGCTCGAAGGCCGCGAGCAGGAGGTGCAGGAGCGCCGCGGCAAGCAGGAGCAGGAGAACCTGCGACGCCTGCAGCAGATCTGCAAGCACGTGGAGTCGGTGGCGGCGGCCGAGACGCTGACGCTCAAGGCCGGCGACAAGGCCCTGCGCGAGATCCGCGACGTGCTCGAGGAGAAGCTGCCGCTTCCGACCAAGCAGGACCGGCAGGAACTGGTGTCCCGCCTGGAGGCCGCACGCACGAAGCTCGGGCCACGCGTGCAGGAGCTGCGCGACGCCGACGACTGGCAGCGGTTCGCCAACGTGCAGGTGCAGGAAGAGCTGTGCGCGGCGATGGAAGCGCTGAAAGACACCACCGACCTGGACGAGGCCGCCCGGAAGATGCGCGACCTGCAGGCGAAGTGGAAGGACGTCGCCGCCGCGCCGCGCGCGCAGGGCGAGGCGCTGTGGCGCCGGTTCAAGACGGCCCAGGACGCCGTGTACGCGCGCTGCCAGGAGCACTTTGCCGCGCAGGCGGTACAGCGGACGGAAACGCTGGCGAAGAAGAAGGCGCTGATCGAACAGGTCGAGGCGCTGGCCGACTCGACCGACTGGGTGAAGACGGCGGTGGAGATCCAGAAGCTCCAGACGGAGTGGAAGGCGCTCGGCGCCGTGCCGCGCGGTCAGGAGAAGGCGACATGGGAGCGGTTCCGCTCCGCGTGCGACCGGTTCTTCTCCCGCCGGCAGGAAGACCTCAAGCAGAAGAAGGACGAGTGGGCCGGCAACCTGGCGAAGAAGGAAGCGCTGTGCGCGCAGGCCGAGGCGCTGGCGGATTCCACCGACTGGGACGTCGCCGCGAACGCGATCAAGAAGCTGCAGGCCGAGTGGAAGGCCACCGGCCCGGTGCGCAAGGCGAAGTCCGACGTGATCTGGAACCGGTTCCGCGCGGCCTGCGACCGCTTCTTCGACCGCTTCAAGCATCGCGATCAGGTGGACGTGCAGGCGCACATCCAGGAGCGCGAATCCATCGTGCGCGACGTCGAGGCCCTCGTCCCGGCGGACGCAGCGGCTCCTGGCGACGCGCCGGACGGCCTCTACGCGGCCATCCAGACCGCGCGGGCGCGCTGGCAGCAGAGCAGCGAGGTGCCGCGGTCGCTCGTCGCCGGCCTCTCGGACCGCTTCACGGCGGCCCTGAGCGCCGCCGTCGGTGCCTGGCCTGCGGCGTTCACAGGGACCGAGCTCGATCCCGAGGTGACGCGCGGCCGGATGGAGAAGCTCGTGGCGCGTGTCGAGAAGCTGCTGGCGGATCAGGCGCCCGGCAAGCCGGTCGCGAATCTGTCACCGGCCGAGCGGCTGGCGCAGCAGTGGCGGGACCGGCTGGCGTCGAACACGATCGCCGGTGCGGGCAGCCCGCAGCGGGACGAGACGAAGTGGAAGGCCGCGGAGCAGGACGTCCGGAGCGCGCAGCAGCAGTGGCAGCGCCTGGGCCCTGTTCCGGCGACCGTGGCGGCCGAGATGGGCGCGCGGTTCGAAGCAGCCTGCCGTCGCTTCTTCGATCGTCGGCGGGCTTCGTAGGCAGGCGCCAGACGGCGACCTGCGGGTCCTGTCGCCGAACAGCCCCGTTCGATGCTCGCCCTCACCGGGCTGCGCGGACGCCGGGGGCCCCAGCACGCGGAGTGTGCGTGATGGGGTGGCATGGGGCACCCCGTTCGGCGCCACCCGCAGCTGCGGCCGTTTAGCCCTCTAGGTAGGTGTAGCCGTGCAGGCCGTCTTCGTAGAAGCGGAGGAGCTGGCCGGCGCCTTCGTAGTCGATGAGGCCGGCACGCACGGCTGATTCCACGTCCGTGCGCAGCTTGCCGAGCAGCATCTCCGGGTCGAACTCCACGTAATCCAGCACTTCGCGGACGGTGTCGCCCTTCACGAGGGCGTCGAGCCTGGCGCCGCCCTGGTCGTCCAGGCTGACGTGCACGGCATGCGTGTCGCCGAACAGGTTGTGAAGATCGCCCAGGATCTCCTGATAGGCACCCACCAGAAACACGCCCAGGTAGTACGGGTCATCGCCCAACGCGTGGAGCGGCAGCGTCTTCTTCACGTCGCGCCGGTCGACGAAGCGCTCGAGCTTGCCGTCTGAGTCGCAGGTGATGTCGCCGAGCACCGCGTGGTTCGTCGGCTTCTCGCCGAGCCTGTGAATCGGCATCACCGGGAAGAGCTGCTTGATGGCCCAGCTGTCCGGGATCGACTGGAAGAGCGAGAAGTTGCAGAAGTAGGTGTCGGAGAGCTGCTCATCCAGGTTCTGCAGATCCTCGGGCACTTCCTCCATCGTCTGGACGAGCTTCTGGAGCTTCGTGCTGATGGCCCAGAAGACGTTCTCCGCCATGCACCGCTGTTCGAGCGGCAGGTAGCCGCCGCTGAAGAGCCCCAGCGCGCTTTCGAGCGCCTGCTGCGCGTCGTGATACGCCTCAAGCGCATTGCGCGCGGTCACCGCGTTGTAGGTCTCGATCAGGTCGACGAGCGGCTGCTCCATGTCCGAGGTCGGCGTCGTCGGGATGCTCTCGGCGCCGAAGCCGGAGACACCCACGACGTTGAACACCAGCATGGAGTGGTAGGCCACGACGGCCCGGCCGCTCTCGGAGATGATCGTCGGGTGTGGCACGCCGACTTCATCACACACCGTCTGCAGGTGGTAGACGATGTCGTTGGCGTACTCCTCGAGCGTGTAGTTCATGCTCGATTCGAAGTTGGTCTGCGAGCCGTCGTAGTCCACGCCGAGCCCGCCGCCGACGTCGATGAACTCGAGGCCGGCGCCCATCTTGGCCAGCTCCGTGTACACGCGCGCGGCTTCGTCCAGCGCACCCTTGACGATCCGGATGTTCGTAATCTGGCTGCCCAGGTGGAAGTGGAGGAGCTTGAGGCAGTCCGCCATGCCGCGTGCCTTGAGCTCGTCGAGGCCGCGGACGATCTCCGTCACGGTCAGGCCGAACTTCGATCGGAATCCGCCGGACGACTGCCACCGGCCGCTGCCGCGTGTCGCCAGCTTGACGCGCATGCCGATCTTCGGGCGCACGCCGATCTTTTCGGCGTACTCGAGGATCAGGCCCAGCTCCGAGTACTTCTCGACGACGGGAATGATGTTGCGGCCGATCTTCTGCGCCAGCATCGCCGTCTCGATGAACTCGGCGTCCTTGAAGCCGTTGCAGATGATGGGCGTGTCGTTGTCCGCCAGCGCGACGACGGCGAGCAGTTCGGGTTTCGATCCGGCTTCGAGCCCGAAGCCGTAGGGCTTCCCGAAGTTCAGCACCTCTTCGACGACCTGCCGCTGCTGGTTGACCTTGATCGGATAGACGCAGGAGTACTTGCCCTTGTAGTTGTTCTGCGCGATCGCGTTCTGGAATGCGTTGAAGATGTCGCCGAGGCGGTGCTTCAGGACGTCGGTGAAGCGGATCAGGACCGGCAGGCCGATGCCGCGCAACTGCAGACGGTCGACGAGTTCCTTGACGTCGATCGAGGCCGAGGGGTCCTTGGTCGGGTGCGCTTGCACGTGCCCGGCCTCGTTGATGGAGAAGTAGCCGTTGCCCCAGCGGGCGACTTCGTAGAGTTCGCTGGCGTCGTGAACGGTCCACGCGTTGGTGGAGGTGCTGGGCGGCAGCGTGCCGTTGGCGGCCTTCGGTCGGCCCGGACTGGTGACTGGACTCATCGCGTTCCGATCATAGACGCAAACCGCGGAGTGATCGGGCGTTCCGCGGTGTAAAAACGTGCGGCCTCTGGCGTCGCCGCCGTATGCTGTTACGCATGACTGAACGCGTGCCTGCCATCAAGGTGCTGCTGATGCCGAAGGACACGAACCCGATGG
>JBIKWH010000069.1:0-7910 GCA_044356435.1 Vicinamibacterales bacterium | reverse complement strand
CCAACGTTCCCAGAGTCGTGATCGTCGGCGGGGGCTTTGGCGGCCTCTCGGCGGCTCGCGCGCTCGGCGGTTCACCTGTGGAGGTCACGCTCGTCGACCGGCGCAATCACCACGTCTTTCAACCGCTGCTGTATCAAGTCGCGACGGCGCTGCTCTCGCCGGGCGATATCGCCGCGCCCATCCGCTGGATCCTGCGTGAGCACCGGAATATCCGGGTACTCATGGCGGACGTGCTGCGCGTGGATGTGACGGCGCGCCATCTGGTGCTGGCCGCCGGCGGCACGATCCCGTACGACTACGCCATCATCGCGCCAGGGGCGAGCCATGCCTACTTCGGTCATGACGAGTGGGCGCCGGTGGCGCCGGGCCTCAAGTCGCTGGACGACGCGCTCGCCATTCGCCGCCGCATGCTTACCGCCTTCGAGCGCGCGGAGCTCGAGACGAATCACGAGGAGCGGGACCGGCTGCTGACGTTCGTGATCGTCGGAGCAGGTCCGACGGGCGTGGAGCTGGCGGGCACGCTCGCTGAAATGGCGCGGCGCTCAATCCGCGAGGAGTTCCGGAACATCGTCACCCAGCGCACGCGCATCGTGCTGGTGGACGCCGGGCCGACCATCCTCGCGTCGTTCCCCGAGACCCTCCGGCAGGTGGCGCGGCAGTCTCTGCTGCGGCTCGGCGTGGAGGTCGTGGAGAACACGCCCGTCTCGGCCATCAACGCCGACGGCGTGCAGATCGGCGACCACTTCCTTCCGGCCGGCACCGTGGTCTGGGCGGCCGGTGTCGCCGCTTCGCCGCTCGCCGCCACGCTCGGTGTGCCGGTTGATCGCGCCGGCCGCGTGATCGTGGGGCCGGATCTCTCCGTGCCCGGTCACCCGGAGGTGTTCGTGGTCGGCGACGCGGCGTCGTTCCAGCAGGACGGCCGACCGTTGCCGGGCGTCGCGCAGGTGGCCATGCAGGGCGCCGTGCATGCCGCGCGGACGATTCGACGGCGCATGGCGGGGCAGGCGCCGACCGCCTTCCGCTATCGTAACTACGGCAGCATGGCCATCGTGGGCCGGGGCAGCGCCGTGGCGGACTTTGGCTGGCTGCGGCTGACAGGGTTCATCGCGTGGATGGGGTGGCTCTTCCTCCACATCGCGCAGCTCATCGGCTTTCGCAACCGCGCGTCCGTATTCATGCAGTGGGCCGCCGCCTACGTCACACGCCAGCGGAGCGTCCGGCTCATCACCAACGCTCGCCCTGGAGGCGAGTCGTCCAATCGGCCGACTGCGTAGAATGGAGCCTCCCCCTATGGCGCATCCGACGATCGACGAACTCCACGCCGGCCTGGCGCTGATCCGGCAGGCGCCCGCGGACACGGGTGTGCTGGAGCTGATCGTCCGTCGCCCGGCCGTGGGCGCCCGTGAGGTGCTCGACGAAGGGCAGTTGGATGTCGAGGTCGGCCTGGTTGGCGATACGTGGAAGGACCGCGGCAGCACCCGCACGGCGGATGGCCGTCGCCACCCCGACATGCAGGTGAACATCATGAGCGCGCGAGCTGTCGGGCTGGTGGCGGGCGAGAAGGCCCGCTGGCCCCTTGCGGGCGATCAGCTCTACGTCGACCTGGATTTGAGCGCGGCCAACCTTCCGCCCGGCACGCGTCTCGCGATCGGTTCGGCGGTGCTCGAGGTGACGGCGCAGCCACACACCGGGTGCGGGAAGTTCGTCGAGCGCTTCGGTCTGGAGTCGATGAAGTTCGTCAACTCGCCCGTGGGCCGCGAGCTCCAGTTACGTGGCATCAATGCCAGGGTTGTCGAGAGCGGCACCGTGCGCGTCGGTGACGTCGTGCGAAAGCTGGCGTAGCGCTCAGTCGGACGGCCGTCCGGGATTGGCGCGGCGTTTGCTGCGTCCTGACAGCATCTCTACAGCGAACATCCTGCCCTCTGGCGGGCGTGTGGCCCGCGCGGCTGCATCCGGCGTGTTCAGTTCGCGATCGTTCGACGTTTATCTCCCCAGGAGGATTCATCGGTCATGAAGAAGGTCTGTCGGTCTCTCATTTGTGGCGCCGTACTGCTGGCGCTGGCTCCCGCCCACGCGTTCGCCCAGGCGTCCGCGCCGAAGGCTGGCGTGGTACTCAAGGTCGGCGTACTGGGCGCCGGTGTCGACGTCGCTGTTCCGGTCGGCAGCAAGGTCAACATCCGCGGAGGCTTCAGCGGTCTCAGCCTGAGCCACGAGTTCGAGGACGACGGCCTGGTGCTCGACGCCAACCTCAAGCTGCGGTCGGCCTCGGCCCACCTGGACTGGTTTCCGTTCGGCGGCGGTTTTCACCTCAGCCCCGGTGTGATGTTCTACAACGGCAACGAGCTGCAGGCCACGGTGCGGGCCGACGCCAACACCACGTTTGACCTTGGCGATCGCACCTATCGCAGCAGCCCGACGGATCCCGTTCGGGGCGATGCATCGGTCGTGTTCAAGCGCGTGGCGCCGAGCCTGATGATGGGGTGGGGCAACGCGGTGCCCCGCACGAAGCGGTGGAGCATTCCCTTCGAGCTGGGTGTCGTGTTCTCGAAGGCGCCGACGGCCACGCTGGGCCTGACGGGGATTGTGTGCGAACCAAGCGGCGCCTTCTGCCGAAGCGTGGCGACGGACGCGAGCGTGCAGGCGGATGTCCGAGCACAGGAAGCCGACATCAATGATGCGATCGACGTGCTGAGGTTCATCCCGGTCTTCTCGATCGGGGTGGCCTTCAGCTTCTGACGCGGTGTGTTACGCCGGCCGGGCGTCCTGACGTCCGGCCGTTCCCACCACTCCGGTCCGCTGCTGCAGCCGGGCCGCGTAGACCACGAGGCACAGCACGACGAACGGCAGCGCCGCCAGCGACTTCGGTTCGCCAATCAGCGTCGTGGCGGTGGCGCCGGTCATGATGATCACCAGGCCGAACGTGGCGAGCCGGGTCAGCACCGGCTTGATGCCTGTTGCGATCGGCAGCAGCAGCCCGAGGCCGCCGAGGATCTCGCAGACGCCGATGAACCGCAGGAACCAGACCGGGAAGTTCACGGGTCCGGCCATCTGCTCCGGGGTCATCACCAGCTTGCCCCACCCGGCGAAGAGAAACAGCAGCATCAGCGCGCCGTGGAGGACCCATCGCCCGGCCGTCATCCGTCTCGTATTCGTCACTGGACGCGCTCCGTCGGCCGCGCGTAGTGCGAAGCCACGTAGTTGTCGACCAGCAGGCGGAAGGCCTCGGCCAGTTCTTCGTAGGTGCCCTTGAGCGTGGTCGCATGCCGGCCGTCGATGTAGACGGGGCACGCCGGTTCCTCGCCGGTGCCCGGCAGCGAGATGCCGATGTTGGCGGCCTTGGATTCACCGGGGCCGTTGACGATGCAGCCCATCACGGCGAGCGTCAGATTCTCCACGCCGTCGTACTGCTGCTTCCAGGTCGGCATCTGCTCGCGGATGTAGTCCTGTGTGCGTTCGGCCAGCTCCTGGAAGGTCGAACTCGTGGTGCGGCCGCAGCCGGGGCACGCGGTGACGCTCGGTGAGAAGGCGCGAAGGCCCAGGGCCTGCAGCAGCTCGCACGAGGCATAGACCTCCTCGCGGCGATCGCCGCCGGGCTTCGGTGTGAGTGAGATCCGGATCGTGTCGCCGATGCCTTCGTTGAGCAGCACGCCCATCGACGAGGCGGACCACACGAGCCCCTTCATGCCCATGCCGGCTTCGGTGAGGCCGAGATGCAGCGGCTGGGTGGTCTTCTTCGCGAGATCCCGGTAGACGGCGATCAGGTCGCGGGGCCGGGAGACCTTGCACGAGATGATGATCTGGTCCTTGCGGAGCCCGGCCTCGAGTGCGAGGTCGGTTGACTGCAGCGCCGACAGCACCATGCATTCGTTGATGATCTCTTCAGCGGTCAGGCCGAGGTCGCGATCCGTGTTCTCCTGCATCCGCGCGACGACCAGTTCCTGATTGAGCGACCCGCCGTTGACGCCGATGCGCACCGGCTTGCCGTGCTCGACGGCGACCTTGCAGATCGTGGCGAACTGTTCATCGCGCCGGGCGCCGGTGCCCACGTTGCCCGGATTGATGCGGTACTTGTCGAGCGCCGCGGCGCAGGCCGGAAACTTCGTCAGGAGCTGGTGGCCGTTGTAGTGGAAGTCGCCGATGAGCGGTGCGGTGCAGCCGCCGTCGAGCATCCGCTGCTTGATCTCGGGGACCGCCGCCGCAGCCTCCGGCACGTTGACCGTGACCCGCACCATGTCGGACCCGGCTTCCGCGAGTTCGATGCACTGCTGCGCTGTCGCGCGGATGTCGGCGGTGTCGGTCATCGTCATCGACTGCACGACGATGGGAGCGCCACCGCCCACCTGGACGTGGCCGACCTTTACGCCGACCGTCCTGTGGAGGCGAATCGAAGCGGGCATCACCCGATCATAGACGCTCGCCGTGACGGCGCATCGCGTGGTCTGGCCGGGGCCGGGGCCCGCCACTAGAATGGCGTGGTGACCGATTCGACCGCCACTCTCCACTGCGGATGCCGCGTCACCACGACACGGGACTTCCTGGGGCGTCTTGTGGGCACCATTGCGGAGCGCGGCCCCGCCTGTAGCCGCGACGACCACCGGGTTGGAAAGGTGCTCGCGATGCCCGGGCGCGACGCGGCCAGGCCGGAGTAGCGATGGACCTCGGGCCTCCGACCGGGCCGACCGTGCTCTGGCGCCTCGCGCGAGGCCGCTCGAGTGCGCACGCCACGCTCCTCGGCACGGCGGCCCCGGTGACCATTACCTGGTTCTTCGATGGCGTGATGGATCGCGCCGAGAACTACGACTCCATGGAACTCGCGCTGGCGCGCTCCGACTATCTGCGCGGCGTGCTGCTCAGGGATGGCTGGCGCGACACCGAACCGCTGGCGCGCTAGACGTGATTGCGGAGCATCAGCTCCCTGGGGTGCGGCTGCAGATAGGTCTGCCCGGCGAGGTACGCCACGTCATGGACGCGGACGTGGTGCCGGATCAGCGTGATTGGCACGATCAGCGGCACGAGTCCCGCGCGATAGTCTCCGATGGCCTCGTGCAGTTCTGCCTTCGAGGCGGTGTCCAGCGACGTCTTGAAGTAACCGGCCATGTGCTGCAGCGCGTTGGTGTGCTTGCGCGTGGTGGCCAGGGTGGAGAGCGCCGCCATGAACCCCGCCTGATAGGCCGCCTCTATCTCCGCTCGCGGCCGTGTCTTCGCGCCGGCCACCAGCCGGCCGAGATCGCGGTAGGCCGTCACTGAATGTGCCATCAAGGTGAGCTTGTGGGCGGTGTGGAAGCTGACCAGCGCGCCGATCGTCCAGCGGCTGCCGAAGAGCGCGAGCAGGCGGTGGTACGCGAAGACGCGCTCGATGAAGTTCTCACGCAGGCGCGGATCCGAGAGCCGGCCCTCCTCCTCGATGGGCAGGTGCGGGAAGCGCTGCCGCAGCGCCGTGGCATAGAGCCCCTGGCCGGTGCGCGCCGGCGAGGAATGGCGGTCGTAGACTTTCACGCGCTCCATGCCGCAGCTCGGGGAGTCCTTCTTGAGGACATAGCCGTGCAGCGGACTCTTTGAGAGCATCCGGACGCGCGCGCCGGAGAAGCGCTCCATCCGTGCCGTGAGGTCCTCACCGCTCGTGCGTGTGATCAGACGCACCGTGCCATCGGTATTGACCAGGCGCATCGTTTCGCGCGGCGTCCCGAAGCCCGCTTCGACCTCCGGGCAGACCGGCACCCATTCCACGAACGGACCCAGGATGTCGGTGATGAAGGCGTCGCGCTTGTGTCCGCCATCGAAGCGGACGGGCTGACCAAGCAGGCACGACGAGATGCCGAGACGAAGGGGATCCACGCCGGCCAGTCTAACGTCCATTCCAGAGCAACGCGACCGAGACGGTCGCCAGCACCCACATGGCCGGGTGCACCTCGCGGGCGCGGCCGGTCACGACATACAGCAGCGCGTGGCTCACGAAGCCCCACAGCAGCCCCTGCGTGATGGAGAGCGTCAGCGGAATCAGCGCCAGCGTCAGGAACGCCGGCAGCGAGTCCTCCACCCGATCGAAGCCGATCCGCCCGACCATCTGGAACATCGCCACGCCAACCAGTACGAGCACCGGCGCGGTGGCGTAGCCGGGCACCGCCGCCGCGAGCGGCGCGATGAACAGGCACGGCACGAAGCAGAGCCCCGTGACGACCGACGCCAGGCCCGTGCGCGCCCCCATGCGGACGCCCGCGACGCTCTCCACGAAGGCCGTGCCCGAGGATGTGCCGGCGAGGCCGGCCCCGAGCGTGGCCCAGGCGTCGACGATGAGGCCCTCGCGCAGCCGGCGCGGCTCGCCCCGTTCGTCGGTCAGTCCTGAGGCGGCGGCGACGCCCATGAAGGTGGAGATGGAGTCGAAGAGGTCGGTGAAGAGAATCGCGATGACCGAGGGCAGCAGGGCGGGCGCGAGTGCCCCGCTGATGTCGAGCTGCAGGAAGACGGACGAGAAGTCGGGCGCGCTCACGAGGCGCTCCGGCGGGGCGGCGTAGCCGAGTCCCCAGGCGACGGCCGTTACGCCGAAGATGGCGGCCAGAAAGGCGAACGGATTGTTCCGACGCATGAGCGCCGCGGCGATGCCCAACCCCGCGAGCAGGAACACCGCACGGTGGTCGAGGACGCCGGGCTTCACGAGCGTGACGGCATCCGGCGCCACGAGTCCGGCCGCGCGCAGACCGAGGAGGGTGAGCAGGAGACCGATACCGGCCGCCGCGCCGAGCCGGAGCGCCGGCGGAATCGCGCGCGCCATCTGCTCGCGCAGCGGCGTGAGCGAGATGAGCAGAAAGAGCACGCCCGCCCAGAACACCATGCCGAAGGCCGTCCGCCACGGCACGCCGTCGCCGAGGATGACCGTGAAGGCGACGAACGCGTTGATGCCCATGCCGGGCGCGACGGCGAAGGGGAGCCGCGCGTAGAGTCCCATCAGCAGCGTCATCGACGCCGCCACGAGTACAGTGGCCGTGGCCGCGCCGGAGAACGGGATGCCGGTGCCGGTGGCCGAGAGGATGGCGGGGTTGACGATCACGATGTAGGCCATCGTGATGAACGTCGTCAGGCCGCCGATGATATCGAGCGCGCGCGGTGAGCGGGCGATCTCGGAGACGGCGGGCGGGCCGGAAGCCTGGTCGGACGTCGGGTGAGCCATGGGTGCGGACGAGGACAACACAGTAACCGACATCGCCGTCATCGGCGCCGGCGCGGCCGGGCTGTTTGCCGCGATCGCGGCGGCCGAGGCGCAACCGGGGTTGCGCGTCGTCTGCCTCGAGGGCGCGAAGACCGTCGGCGCGAAGATCCTCGTGAGCGGTGGCTCGCGGTGCAACGTCACGAATGTCCACGTGACGGAGCGTGATTTCCGCGGCGGGTCGTCGCGGATCGTCCGTCACGTCCTGCGGGCGTTCCCGGCCTCGGCCGCGGCGGCGTGGTTCCGCGGCGCGGGCGTCGCGCTCCATGAGGAAGCGGGCGGGAAGCTCTTTCCGGACACCCACCGGTCGCGCACGGTGCTCGACGCGCTGCTGCGGGAGTGCGCGCGGCTCGGCGTCGTGGTTCGCACGGCATCCCGCGTGACCGGTGTCACCCCCGCTGGTGCGGGCTTCGTCGTCGCCACCACGGCCGGCACGGTGCAGGCGTCGGCGGTGCTGCTCGCCACCGGGGGCAGGTCGCTGCCGAAGTCCGGGAGTGACGGCTTCGGGTATGAGCTTGCGCGGAGACTCGGACACACCCTCGTGCCGCCCACGCCGGCGCTCGTGCCGCTCGTCCTGGAGGGAACGCCCTTCGCATCGCTGTCCGGCGTGAGCCATGAGGCGGTGCTGACGGTCGTCGACGGCCGGGCCCGCACGGTCGTCGCGGGGTCGCTGCTCTGGACCCACATCGGTATCAGCGGCCCGGCGGCG
>JBIKWH010000068.1:0-7967 GCA_044356435.1 Vicinamibacterales bacterium | reverse complement strand
AGCAGGTCGACCGGCTCGTGCGGCGAACGCCCGAGGTCGATCACCGACCCTTCGCCGATGCGCGTCAATGCCTCGACCGTCAACTCCGTGTGCCCGAATCGCACGACCATCGGCAGATCGATGTCGAGGATCACGTCGAGCTGCCGGCCCATCGAGGCCGGCCGGCCCGGACGCGTCGCCTTCGGCTCCGCGATGGAGACTCCCGTCTCTTCCATGTGCTCCGACATCGCCTACGCCGCCTCCGCTCGCATCGACGCGGCGTCCGTCTGATACGCCACCTGTTCGACCACGACCGCCGCCATCCCGTTTGTCTGAATCGTCAACCGTCCCTGGAACCGCGTGCGGCCGCCGACGTGGACGTCCACGTCCCGGCCTGCGACATGCGGCAGCTCGAGAATCTGTCCGGGCGTCAGCAGCACGAGGTCCCGTGCCGGCAGGGTGGTCTCGAGCTGCGCCGAGACGCCGAGCGGCACGCGTGACAGGTTCTTCTGCAGCCACTGGTCGGCCTGGGTGTTCAGCTCCCGTGCCCGCTGATTGCCCGAGGCCATGGCCTGCACGATCGGCTCGAGCGTCGCCGCCGGGAAGCAGATGTGCATGGCGCCGCGGTTGTCGCCGACGCGTACGTCGAAGACCAGCAGGATCATCACTTCGTTGGCGTCGGCCACCTGCAGCATCTGCGGACGCGTCTCGCGCCCCGTCACGCGCAGTTGCAGCTTCGACAGCGGCCGCCAGGTATCGGCCAGGTTCTTGAGCAGGACCTTCGCGATGGCGTCGATGACGTTCAGCTCGATCTCGGTGAGCGCCCGATTCGGCGCGACCCCGGCGCCGCTGCCCCCGAGCATCCGATCGATCACGGTGAAGGCGACAACCGGGCTGATCTCCAGCGCGCCGGTGGCGCGGGCCGGGTCCACGTCGACGGCGTAGAACGCCGTCGCGTCCGGCAGCGACATCAGGAACTCGGAGTAGAGGAACTGCTCCACCGAGACGACCGTGACTTCCGTCACCGCCCGGAGGTAGGCGGAGAGCGTCGTCGAGACGTTCAGCGCGAACCGGTCGTGCAGCAGGTGCAGCGAGCGCAGCTCGTCCTTGGTGATGCGGTCCGGGCGGCTGAAGTCGTACGGCACGGCCCCGCCGGCCGAGGCCTTCCCCGAGGGCTCTCGCGAGCTGGGGAGCAGCGCGTCGATTTCCGCCTGGCTGAGTACGCGACCGTTCATGCGGCCTTCGCTTTCGGCATGGCCGCGCCCGGGGACGGGCGCGACGCACCGGCAGGATGGGTCGTGAGCGCGGCCCTGAGCGAGGTCCGCAGGCGCGAGATCGCCAACGTCCGGAGCTGCGACACCCGGGACTCACAGACGCCCAGCACTTCGCCGATCTCGGCGAGCGTCATCTCTTCTTCGTAGGAGAGCGCCAGAATCTGTCGCTCCCGTTCCGGCAGCTCGGTGATGGCGGCGGCCAGCAGCCGCCGCATGTCGGCGCGTTCAAGCTGGCTGACCACGCCCTCTGACGGGTCCACGCAGAGCTCGAGCAGCGGCGCCCCGTCCGGCCCGGCCGAGTCGAGCTGACGCATGACCCCGAGGTCCAGCGTCTTGAGCTGATCGAGCGCCTTCTGCAGTTCCGTCTCCGGCAGGTCCAGGGCCCTGGCGATCTCGGCCTCGCTGGGCTCCCGCTGGAGCGAGTGTCGGAGGGTCGCGACCGTGGAATCCATGGTGCGGCGCATCCGGCGGGCCGAACGCGGCGCCCAGTCCATTTCCCGAAGCGCGTCGAGCATGGCGCCGTGCACCCGGCGGCGGGCGAAGGCGTCGAACGGCACGCCGGTCGAGGCCTTGTAGCGGGACGCGGCGTCGATGAGGCCGAGCGTGCCGACGCTGATCAGGTCGCCGATATCCACCTGCGGCGGCAGGCGTTGCGCCAGGCGCAGAGCCAGGGTCTTCACGAGGCCGACGTGCTCGATGACGAGCGCGTCGCGATCCGCCGTGGACGTTGGGGACGTCATGCGCATTGCGGCATCTCCATGGCGCTGGACCGGCGCGCCCCGATGTGCGTGCCCCGGCCGTGCCCCGGCGCGAGACCCGCGATCCGTGAGGCGAGGATCCGGAAACACCGGCTGGCCGGCGCCTGCGGGTTGTGGTCCACGATGGGTCGCTGGGCGAGCACGGACTCCTGCACGAGCGGGTCGCGGCTCACGAAGCCCAGGTATCGCAGGCTCCGCTTGAGGAAGCGGTTCGCGGCGGTGTCGAGCTGCCGGAAGGCGAGCTGCGCCTCGCTGCCGTCCACGACGCCGTTGACGACGACCCCGATGGCCGCCTCCGGGAGGCGGGTGTTCAGGATCTTGATCGTCGCGTAGGCATCGACCAGACCCGCGGGCTCCATCGAGGCCACCAGCAGCACCTGGTCGGCGATGCCGATCGCCTGCAGGACACCGTCCGAGATGCCGGGCGCGGTGTCCACCAGCAGAAAGTCGAAGCTGCCGCGCACGTCGCGGACGGCGTCTGCCAGCGTGCCCTGCTGTACGGCGGACAGCGTGGCGAGGCTCTGCACGCCGGAGCTGGCCGGAAATACCTGCAACCCCTGCGGCCCGGTCAGCGCAACCTCGCGAAGGCTCCGCTGCCCCGCCATCACGTGACCGAGGTGATGCTCGCCGCTCAGGCCGAGGAGCACGTCGACATTGCCGAGCGCGAAGTCTCCGTCAATCACGCCCGTGCGGTACCCGAGCCGCGCCAGCGCGACGCCGACGTTGATCGCGACATTCGTCTTGCCCACGCCGCCCTTGCCGCTCGTCACGGCGATCACGGTGGCCATCGTGAGTCCCGGCGCGCTCATGCTGCCAGCTCCGTGGCCGTGGCGGACTCGCCCGTGACCCAACCCGCCAGCGCCCGGCCGCTCGCCGCCTCGAGATGTTCGGGCACGCGCTGCCCGAAGCCGAGGAACGACACCGGCAGCCCGCGCTCCCTGAGGAGCCCGAGCAGCGGCGCAATCGACCCGGATTCGTCGAGCTTGGTGACCACGACGCGCGAGGGCCGCGCCTCGGCGAACTGCTCGAACGCGAGCCGCAGCCCGTCGCGTCCCGACGAGGCCGCCACGACCAGGTGGGTGCGTACGCCGCGGCGCCGCGCCATGGTCTGAAAGAGTTCCCGTGAGGCCTGGTCCGAGGGTGACCGACCGGCCGTGTCGAGCAGGATCGGCCGGGTCTGACCCGACATGCCGTCCAGGACTTCGGCCGGCGTCCGCGCCGCGCGGAACGGCGTGCCGAGAATGTCCGCGTAGAGGCGGAGCTGCTCGACGGCGCCGACCCGGAAGCCGTCCGCGCTCACCAGCGCTGGCGCCTGCCCGCCGCGCGCCCGTTCCTGGGCCGCGATCTTGGCGATGGTCGTGGTCTTCCCCGCCCCGGGCGGGCCGATGAACATCTCGACGGGCGCGTACTCACGGTCGGCCGCGGCAAGCGGGCTCAGGGCGTCGGCGAGTGAGGCGGTCAGCGCCTCGAACGACCGGCCGTTGCCTGGCGCGGCCGACAGATGGTGGTGCGCGAGCTCCACGGCCAGCGCCATGTCGACGCCGCCGGCCTCAAGCCGGGCCGCCAGTTCGGCCACCGCGCGGCTCTGACGAGCAGCCGCGGACACGACCGGCGGGGCGGCCACATGCCGGCCACCCGACACCGGCTGGCGGCCGGCGGCGGCTGTGACCTCGACGGCTTTGGCGCCGAACAGGCCCTTCATCCCGGCCGCGCGCACCGTGCGCACCGAGAGAATCATGGCCTCGCGGCCCAGGTCGCTCCGGGCGATCCGGAGGGCGTCCTGGACGGTTTCCGTGCGAAATCGCTTGAAATCCATGTCAGTCCAACGTGGCGACGGCAACAACGGGCACGTGCGCGGGAACCTCGGCGTGCGACAGGACTCCCAGATGCGGGAGGACCCGGGCAAACAACCGGCGCAGATGAGGGCGGAGCATTGGTGAACACAAGAGCACGGGCTGTGCCACCGCCTGTTCGATGGCTTTGCCGATGCGGGTGGCTATCTGCTGGGCCTGTGCCGGCTCCAGCGCCAGCACGACACCCTGGTCCGTCTTGACCACCGACCCCAGCAGCTTCTCTTCGAGCGCGGGCGCGACGCCGATGACCGGCAGCTCGCCCTTGTCGTTCTGATACGGCCGGCAGATCGCCCGGCCGATCGAACTCCGGACCGCTTCGGCCATCGCGTCGTGGTCCTTCGTCACGCCGGCCACGTCCGCCAGCGCTTCGAGAATGCTCGTCAGATCGCGGACCGCCACGCGCTCACGCAGCAGGACCCGGAGCACACGGTGCACATCACCCACCCCCATCACCTTCGGCACGAGCTCCTCGACGAGCTTCGGCGAGGTCTGGGAGACCACATCGAGCATCTCCTTGACCTGCTGGCGCGAGAGCAGGTCAGGCAGGAAGCCGCGAATCACCTCGGACAGATGCGTCGAGACGGTCGTCGTCGCGTCGACGACGGTGTAGCCGGCCGCCGCCGCGCTGTCGCGCTGCTCCGTCGGGATCCACGTGGCCGGGAGCCCGAACGCCGGCTCCCTTGTCTGGACGCCGTCGAGCGGTGTGCCGACCGTGCCCGGGTCAATCGCCAGCACGCGGTCCGGATAGACCTCTCCGCGGGCCACCTCGACGCCCTTGATGAGCAGCGCGTACATCCGCGGTCCGAGCTGCAGGTTGTCCGCGATGCGGACGGCGGGGACGACGATGCCCGTCTCCTGCCCGACCTGCCGGCGGATGGCGCGTACGCGGCTCAGCAGCGTTCCGCCCTGCTTCTCGTCCACGAGCCCGACGAGCGCATAGCCCACTTCGATACTCAGCGCGTCGACGCCCACGGCGGGGCCGTCCACCTCTGGCACCCCCTCTCCCGGCGCCTTCTCCGGCTCGGGCGTATCGGCGTCCCGGACGGCCCAGGCCGCCGCGGCCAGCACGGCCGCGACGAGCAGGAACGCGGTCTTGGGCAGGCCGGGTATCAGCGCCAGGAGCGCGAGCACACCCGCACCCACGGCCAGCGGCCGCGGACGCGCGAAGAGCTGCATCGCCACCTCGTCTCCGAGGTGCTCCTTCGAGGCGGCGCGGGTCGTGATCAGCGCGCCCGCCATCGAGACGAGGAGCGAGGGGATGGCGGTGACCAGGCCCTCGCCGACGGTCAGGATCGTGTAGGTCTCGGCGGCGCTCGCCAGGTCCATCCCGTGCTGCATCACGCCGATGATGAGACCCGCCACGATATTGACGGCCGTGATGAGGAGCGCCGCCATCGAGTCGCGCTGCGTGAAGCGGATCGCGCCGTCCATCGAGCCGTAGAAGTCCGCCTCGCGCCGCACGCGGTCGCGCCGGTCCCGCGCTTCCTTGTCGTCGATGACGCCGGCGTTCAGGTCCGCGTCGATGGCCATCTGCCGGCCGGGCAGCGCGTCGAGCGTGAACCGGGCGGTGACCTCGGAGATGCGGACCGCGCCGTGGTTGATGACGATGAACTGAATGGCGATGAGGACGAGGAAGACCACCACGCCGACGACGAAGTTGCCGCCGACGACGAACTGGCCGAACGCCATGATCACGTCGCCCGCCGCGCCGACGCCTTCCCCGCCGTTCATCAGCACGAGCCGTGTCGAGGCTACGTTCAGCGACAGCCGGATGAGGGTCAGCAGGAGCAGCAGCGACGGGAAGACCGAGAACTCGACCGGCTGCTTCACGTAGACGGCCGTGAGCAGCAGGACGACCGCCAGGCCGATGTCGACCGACAGCAGCAGGTCGAGCAGGAGCGGAGGCAGCGGCAGAATCATCAGCAGCACGACGCTGATGACGGCCACCGGAACGAGGAACTCGGCGCCGCGCGGCGGCCGAACAGGAATCAGGGGCATGTCAGGTCCACATCAGAGCCAGAGTTGTTTCAGGCGGATGAGCTGCGCGAGCACTTCAGCCACCGCGGAGAAGAGGTCAGCCGGGATCGTCTGCCCGACCTCGGCGCCATCGTGCAGCGCCCGGGCCAGCGGACGGTTTTCGATCATCGGAATGCCGTGTTTCTTCGCGCGCTCGCGGATGCGGAGCGCCATCTGGTCCACGCCCTTGGCGAGCACCTTCGGCGCCGGCATGACGCCGCGGCGGTACTCGAGCGCGACGGCGAAGTGCGTCGGATTGGTGATGACGACCGTGGCCCGGCTGACGTCGTTCAGCATCCGGCGCTTGGCCATCTCCCGCTGAATGCGCCGCACGCGGCCCTTCACCTCGGCGTTGCCTTCGCTGTCCTTCGATTCGTCCCGGACTTCCTGCTTGCTCATCATCAATTGCGAGCGTGAGCGATAGCGCTGGAGTCCGTAGTCCGCCGCGGCCAGGATGAGCAGCGCCCAGCCGATGCGCGTCAGCAGCGTCTGCATGTACCCGCCGGCCGTGATCGCGGACTGGCCCGGCGCCAGGAACGCGAGCGTGAGGCTCTCGTCCATGACCTCGGTGACGGTCGTCCACGAGAGATAGCTGATGACGGCGGCCACGATCAGCGTCTTGATGGTGTCGAGACCCGATTGCTGGAACCCGAGCCGCTTCAGCCCCTTGGCGGGGCTCAGCTTCGAGATGTCCGGTTTGAGGTTCTCCGTCGTGAATGTGATGCCGCCCTGCAGCACGAATGCGCCGACGCCGGCGACCGCGGCGGCCATCGCCACCGGGGCCGAGAGCAGGGTCATCGTCGACAGCTGGCGGAATGTCAGCGCCGCCAGGTCACCTTCGGAGATGTTGCCGGTGGCCCCGTCGCCAAAGTGCTGCAGGGCTGTCGTGAGGATCTGCCCGATCTCCACAACCCCGGCGGCCCCCCACTGCGCCAGCGCCAGAGTGGTCGCCAGTGACCCGGCCGCCACGGCCAGGTCGCGGCTGCGCGGGATCTGGCCCTTCTTCCGGGCGTCCCGCAGCTTCTTCTGTGTGGGTTCTTCTGTCTTCTCGCCAGCCATGGCGTCTACCGGAACGCTCCGGCCAGTCGGGTGCCGATGCCCAGCGCCGCGTCCATGAGACCCGGCATCACCCGCGGGACGGTGCCGATCATCGCCGCCAGCACCAGCAGCCCCACCAGCACGCGAACGCCGTGGCCGATGACCATCTGATTCAGCGCCGGCGCGGATCGCGCCACGACCGCCAGCGCAATCTCGACGAGCAGCAGGACGACCAGAATCGGCGCGGCCAGGCGCACGCCGGTCGTCAGTACCAGGGCCAGCGTCGCGCCGACGCCTTCGAGCACGCCGGCGCTGACACCGCCCGACCCCATCGGCAGAAAGCGGTAGGAGTCGGCCAGCGTCCGCAGGATCTGATGGTGGGCATTCGCGCCGAGCAGCGTCAGCGTCGCGAGCATGCCGTAGAGCGACGCCACGACCGTGTTCCTGACACCGCTGGCCGGGTCCACCGTGGCTCCATAGGTGAAGCCGATCTGGTGGCCGACGAGATGCCCGGCGAACTCCGCCCCCGCCACCAGCGCGCTGACGACCAGCGCGAGCGCCAGGCCAATCGCCACTTCGCGGGCGATGACGAGGCTCAGGCTGGCGCCGGTGATGGCCTCCCCCACCGTGACGACCGGCGCGAGCAGCAGCGCCAGCAGCACCATGAACGCGACCTTGATCCGCCCGGGCGTGGACGCGCCGCCGAGGATCGGAGCGAGCATGACGACCATGCCGGGCCGCACGAGCAGCAGGCCGAAGCGCACGAGCGGCGCGGCATCCGCACTAGGCACGCGCCGTCACCGGATGAACTCAGGAAGCCGGCGAAACAGGTCCGCCGAGAAGCCGGTGAGCACGCGCAGGATCCACGGAAACGTCAGCGCGAACACGCCGAAGATGGCCGCGGCGCGCGGGATGAAGGCGAGCACGTTGTCCTGGATCGACGTGATGGTCTGGAAGATGCTGACGAGCACGCCGGCCAGAAGGCCCGCGAGCAGCATCGGCAGGCTGACCATGATGGCCGTCTCGATCGCCTGCCGGACGACGCCGAC
>JBIKWH010000067.1:0-8029 GCA_044356435.1 Vicinamibacterales bacterium | reverse complement strand
CGCGGAAGTCGATGGACACGAGCTCGTCGTGCGTGACGGCCAGATACCCCTTGAGCGGACCGGCGTCGGCGGCCTTCTGGAACGCCGCGTTCACCTCGTCGGCGGTGGCGTTCTTCTCCAGCACGGCCGAGAGATCCACGAGCGAGACATTCGGCGTGGGCACACGCACCGAGATGCCGTCCAGCTTGCCCTTGAGCGACGGCAGCACTTCCCCCACCGCGAGCGCGGCGCCGGTCGTCGTCGGAATCATCGAGAGCGCGGCGGCACGGGCCCGGCGCAGGTCCTTGTGCGGCAGGTCGAGGAGCTGCTGGTCGTTCGTGTAGCTGTGCACCGTCGTCATCCAGCCTTTCTGGATGCCGAACGATTCGTGCAGCACCTTCGCGACCGGCGCGAGGCAGTTCGTCGTGCAGCTCGCGTTCGAGATGATGGCGTGCGCCTTCGGGTCGTAGGCGTCGTCGTTCACGCCGAGCACGAGCGTGACGTCCGGCTTCTTCGCGGGCGCGGTGATGATGACCTTCTTCGCGCCGGCCGCCAGGTGCTTTGCCGCGCCGTCGCGGTCCGTGAAGATGCCGGTGGACTCGAACACCACGTCCACGCCGAGGTCCTTCCACGGCAACTGGGCGGGGTCCTTCACGGAGAGCACCTTGAAGGCCTTGCCATCCACGCTGATGCCGTCACCCGAGGCTTTCACGTCCGCCTGGAGGTTACCGAGCACGGAGTCGTACTTGAGCAGGTGCGCCAGCGTGGCGGCGTTGGTCAGGTCGTTGACGGCCACGATGTCGATATCGTGGCGGCCCATCGCGGCGCGCAGGATGTTGCGGCCGATACGTCCGAATCCGTTGATGCCGACCTTCACAGCCATGCTCGTGTCTGACTCCTGGAACGCCGCGCGCGCCACGGTGGCAACCGTGGGAACCGGGGCGAACGTTGATTGTTCTCCGATCGCGCGGACCGGGTCAACGGACGTACACTTCAAGACGCGTGTACCTGCTGTACAGCCTGACTACGCTCGTCGTGCTGCTGGTGACGTCGCCGTTCTTCCTCTACCAGGCGATCCGCCACCGCAAGTACATCGGAAGCATCCGCCAGAGGCTCGGGTATCTGCCCGTGCCGTTCAATCTGGACGGAGACGCCTCAATCTGGGTGCAGGCGGTCAGTGTCGGCGAGGTTCTGGCGGTCCGCCCCCTGCTGGCAGACCTCCGCCAGCGCTATCCCGGCCTCAAGCTCTACCTCTCGACCACCACGCGCACCGGGCAGGAACTGGCGTCCCGGCTGGCGGGCGAGGTGGACGGCGTCTTCTACTTCCCGTTCGACTGGACGTTTGCCGTGCGCCGTACGCTGGACCGCGTGAAGCCGCGCGTGTTCATGATGGTCGAGACGGAGATCTGGCCGAACCTGCTGCGGGAGTGCCGGCTGCGCGGCATCCCGACGATGCTCATCAACGGCCGCATCTCCTACAAGTCCTACCCGCGCTACCGGCTGGTGCGTCCGCTGTTCTCGCGGGTCCTGGCGGACGTGACGCGCTTCTGCGCGCAGGGCGAGGAGACGGCCCGGCGGCTGACGGACCTCGGCGCGCCGCCGGACCGCATCACGGTCACGGGCAGCCTGAAGTTCGACGCCGTGCACGCCGCGCCGGCGGTGCGCGGCCGCGAGCGCGTGCTGCGCTTCTTCCGCGTCGCGGCCAACCGGCCCATCGTGGTGGCCGGCAGCACGCTGCGTGGCGAGGAGACGGCGGTCGCGCGGGCGTTCAACCGGCTGCGGACCTCGGGCAATCGGGCGCTCCTCATCGTGGCGCCGCGGCATCCCGAACGCGCGGCGGAAGTGATGCGCATCTGCCAGCAGGAAGGCCTGAGCACGGTGCTCCGCACGGACCTGGCGATCGACAGCGAACCGCGCGCCGACTGCGTGGTGCTCAACACGATCGGCGAACTCGCGCAGGTGTACGAGATCGCGACGATTGCGTTTGTCGGCGGGAGTCTCGTCAACACCGGCGGCCACAACATTCTCGAGCCCGCGATCTTCGGGCGGCCGATCGTCTTCGGTCCCTACATGCAGAACTTCGCCGAGATCGCGCAGGCGTTCCTCCAGAACGGCGCGGCGGTGCAGGTGCCGCACGAGGGCGCGCTCGACCGCGTGTTCGTCGACCTCATGGCGGACCCGGTGACCCGTGCCCGGCTCGGCGCGGCGGCGAAGGCGCTGATGGAGGCCAACCGCGGCGCGCGCCAGCGGACCCTCACGGCCGTGACCGACGTCCTGCGTCCCGACGACGGCAGCCGCGGCGCCGTGCTCCCGTTCCGCGTGGTGCATTGACGGCGGGCGCGCGGGTGCCCGGCCTGGGTGTGCTCGGCTCCCTCTACGGCTGGGCGGCGGCCCGCCGCCGCGCGCGGTACCGCTCACGCCCCGCGCTGGCGCACCGGCTGCAGCGCCCCGTCATCAGCGTCGGCAATCTCACTGTCGGCGGCAGCGGCAAGACGCCGCTGGTCATCGCGCTGGCCGCGGCGCTGCAGCAGGCGGGCGAGCGCCCGTCAATTCTGAGCCGGGGTTACGCGCGTCGGTCGGCCGGTGGAGGCGTCACCGTCGTCAGCGATCGCGACGGCGTGCGCGTGCCGGTTGAGGCCAGTGGCGACGAGCCACAGGTCATGGCCCGCCGCCTGCCGGGTGTCCCGGTCCTTGTCGGCGCGAGCCGCCACGAAGCGGGACTCGTGGCCGAGCGCGACCACGGCTGCACCGTGCACCTGCTGGACGACGGCTTTCAACACCTCTCACTCGCGCGCGACGTGGATCTGCTCGTGCTTTCGGCCGCCGATCTCCGTGAGCGAGTGCTCCCCGCGGGCCGGCTGCGCGAGCCGGCGGCCGCGGCGTGGGCGGCGGATGCGTGGCTGGTCGGTGAGGAGTCTGCCGCGGCGTTGTCCGGCGAGTTGTCGGCAGCGCAAATGCCCACGCCAGAGATCTTCACGGTCACGACACGTGTGGGTGCCGCGCGCAGCGTCGTCCCCTTCGGCGCGGTGGCGCCCGTGAGCCCGGGCGCGGCGATCGCGCTCTCGGGCATCGCCCGGCCCGAGCGGTTCTTCGCGTCGGCGCGCGCGGCGGGCTGGTCGATCGCGCGGGAGTGGGCGTTCCGCGACCACCACTGGTTCACCGAGCGCGACTGGCGCGAGATCATCGCCGCGGCGCGGGAGGCGGGCGCGGCCGTGCTGACCACGGAGAAGGACGCCGTGCGGCTTGAGCCGCTGGCCCGGCGCGGTGACGCCGGCGTTCCGGTGGTCTACCTGCCGATCGACGTGGACCTGCCGCCCGCGTTCGTGACCTGGCTCAACGGCCAACTGGCGGAGCGGCGCGGATGAGACACCGCCTCGAGTTCCTGCTCGTCCGCGCGGTGCAGGCGCTCGTCCGGCCCCTGCCCGTCCGTGTGCTGCGTACGATCGGCGGCCCGCTCGGCCTGCTGGCCTACGCGCTCGACGGGCGTCACCGGCGGATCGCCGTCGAGAACCTCATCGCTGCGTTTCCGGGGCGCCCCACGCGGGAGTGCCGGCGCATCGCCCGGCACGTATTCCGCCACATCGGCCGATTGCTGCTCGAAGTGCTGAAGCTGGACGGCATGCCCGCCTCGACGTTGCTGACCCTCATCGAGAGCGACGGCGACGAGCGCGTGCGCGAGGCATACCGGCACGGCCGCGGCGTGCTGTTCTTCAGCGGCCACTTCGGCTACTGGGAGATGTTCGGCGTCGGGCACCCGCTGCGCGTCGCGCCCTTCTCCTATGTCGAGCGGCCGCTCGACAACCCGTTCCTCGACACGCTGCTGAGCCGCGTGCGCGGGCAGACCGGCAACAGCTCGATCGCGCGCCAGGGCGGCGTGCGCCGCATGCTGCGTGAGCTGTCGGCCAATCGCGCCGTCGCGCTGCTGATCGACCAGCACCTGCACGGGCCCGACGCCATCGACGTGCAGTTCTTCGGCCGCCCGGCAGCCACCACCTCCGCGCTGGCGGCCCTGGCGCTCCGTACCGGCGCCGTCGTCATCCCGTTCTTCGTGCTGCCGCTGCCGGACGGCCGTTACCGCCTCATTGCCGAGCATCCGGTGCCGCCGCCCGAGAGCGACACGCCCGACGCCGTCCGCGAATTCACGCAGCGCTGTACCGACGTCATCGAGATGTACGTGCGCCGCTATCCGGAGCTCTGGCTGTGGATGCACCGCCGCTGGCGCGCGGGGAACGGTGTCGCCCCGGCCGGCGAGTCCGCGGCGGCGCAGGTGGCCGGGCCCGATACGGATGAGTGAACGCATCGTCGTCCTGGCGCCGAACTGGCTGGGCGACGTCGTGATGGCGCAGCCGGCGCTGGTGGCGGTTCGCCGCGCGCATCCGACCGCGCATCTGACGGTCGCCGCCCGGGCATCCGTCGCTGGCGTGCTGGCGTTCGTGGATGGCGTCGATGACGTCGTGACGTTCCCGGCGGGGTCCACCACGGGGGCCGAGGCCGCGCCTCTCGCGGCCGGGCGCTTCGACCTCGCGATCCTGTTGCCCAACTCCTTCCGCTCGGCGTGGGTCGTCCGGCGTGCCGGCATCCGCCGACGAGCCGGCTTCCGCGGGGACGGCCGGTCGTGGCTGCTGACCGACGCGTTCGCACGACCGCTGGTGTCGCGGCAGATCGACTACTACCTCGCGCTGACCACGGCGCTCGGCTGTCCCACTGTCTCGCCCGTGCCGCACCTGTCGCTGACCACGGCCGCACGAGACGAGGCGGACGCCGTGCGGGCCGCGCAGGGCATGACGCCGGAGGCGCCGTTCGTGGTGCTCGCACCCGGGGCAGCGGGCGGCACGGCCAAGCAGTGGGTGCCCGGGCACGCGGCGCGGCTGGTGGAGCGGCTCGTCGCACGCGGCGACATCCGCGTGGTCGTCGTCGGCGCCGCGGCGGATCGTCCCGTGGCGGCGGAGGTGATGGCCTCGCTCGCGCCGGCGGCGCGCGCCGGTGTGGTGGATCTCGTGGGGCAGACATCGCTCGTCGCGCTGGCCGGGCTGCTCGCGCGGGCACGAGCCGTCGTGGCCAACGACTCCGGCGCGCTCCACCTCGCGGCGGCGTTCGGCACGCCGGTCGCGGCTGTGTTCGGCCCTACCGATGAGCGGCTCACGGCCCCGACGGCGGCGGACCCGGCCCGTGCCGTCGTGCTCACGCATCAGGTCTGGTGCCGGCCCTGCGGGCTGCGCACCTGCCCGATCGACCACGGGTGCATGACGGGGGTGACACCCGCGCGTGTCGTCGCCGCGGTCGAGACCTGGTTGTAAACGAGGCGGATGCTACCCTTACGGACTTGATGGCAGACAGTCACGTGGATTCCGGGAACGCCCAGCTCGCCGAGGCGCAGCTGGCACTCATCGACGCGATGGCGGGGCGTCGTGTCGCCGTCGTCGGCGATGTCGTGGCGGATGAGTTCGTGTACGGCCGGGTCGCGCGCGTCTCGCGCGAGGCGCCCGTGCTGATTCTTGAATACGACTCGACCGAGGTGTTGCCGGGCGGCGCCGGCAACGCTGCCAACAATGTGGCGGCGCTCGGCGGTCGCGTGGCGCTGGCGGCCGTGGTCGGACAGGACGACCCGGGCCGGCGGATGGTGCAGGCGCTGCACGCGGGGATCGACCGCAGCCGTCTCGTGCGCGTATCCACGCACGCCACGCCGCTCAAGACGCGGATTCTGGCCGGCGGCATTCACTCGGCCAAGCAGCAGGTGGTCCGGATCGACCGTGGCGTACGCCCGGTGATCACGCCCGCCGCGCGCGCCGCCTTCGAGGCCACGGCGCTGCTGGCCGTGCACGACTGCGACGCCGTGCTGGTATCCGACTACGGTCACGGTCTCATCACGCCCGCGTTTCTCCGGCGACTCCAGAAGGCCGCGTGTGCCGACGGGCCTGTGCCGTTCCTGCTGGACTCCCGCTATCGCCTGCTTGACTACCGCGGGCTGACGCTCTCGGCGCCCAACGAGTCGGAGGTCGAGGCCGCCCTCGACGTGAAGATCAACGACGACCCTGTGGCGCTGGAGCGGGCGGGCCGCGAACTCCTCGCGCGGACGAAGGTCGGGGCGCTGCTGATTACGCGGGGGAGCCGCGGCATGGCGCTCTTCCAGCCGGGGGCGCGCACGGTGCACATTCCGATTCACGGCAGCGACGAGATCGCCGACGTCACCGGGGCGGGCGACACCGTGATGGCCACCCTCACCCTCGCGCTCGCCTGCGGCGCGTCGTTCGAACAGGCCGCGCGCCTCGCGAACTATGCGGGTGGCGTGGTGGTGATGAAGCGCGGCACGGCGACCGTCTCCGCCGACGAGCTCCGGCGGGCCGTGCGCGCCGGCGCGGCGGCTGCACCGGCCCCGTCCGTGAAGGCCACCAGGGTGCGCCGTGGGTGAAGTCGTCACCCGTGAGGCGCTGGTCTCCCGGCTGGCGGCTCTCAGGTCGGAGGGTAAGACCGTCGTCCTCGCCAACGGCTGCTTCGACATCCTGCACGTGGGCCACGCCCGGTATCTCGCCGGGGCCGCCCGCGAGGCGGACGTGCTGGTCGTCGCCGTCAACGACGACGCGTCCGTGCGCGCGCTGAAGGGACCCGACCGGCCGGTGCAGGACGAGGCGTCCCGCGCGGAGCTCGTGGCCGCGCTGCGGCCCGTGGACTTCGTGGTGCTGTTTTCCGAGTCGAGTCCGGCGCCGCTCATCGAGGCCATCCGTCCCGACGTGCACTGCAAGGGCCCGGACTACACCGTCGAGACGGTGCCCGAGCGCGCCGTCGTCGCGGCCTACGGCGGCCGCACCGTGATCGTCGGCGGCCCCAAGGACCACTCGACCCGCGACATCGTCGCGAAGCTGCGCGCCGCGCCGTGAACCGGATTCTGATCGTGCGTCTGGGGTCGCTGGGCGACATCGTCCACGCCATGCCGGCCGCCGCCGCGCTGGTCCATACGTGGCCCGGCGCCGCGGTCGACTGGGTCACCGCGCCCGCGTACCGCGAATTGGTCGGCATGGTGCGCGGACTCCGGAGGGTCATCTCGGTCGACACGCGCCGGCTCACCGGACCTGACGGCCTGCTCGCCGCCGTCCGCAGACTCCGCGCGGCCCGGTACGACGCCGTGCTGGATCTGCAAGGCTTGCTGAAGTCCGCCGTGCTGGCGCGCCTGGCCGGTGGTGCCCGCACGGTCGGGTTCTCCCGGCGCGACCTCCGCGAGTCGCTCGCGGCGGCGTGCTACAGCGAGGCCGTCGACGTCTCCGGCGCCACGCACGTCATCGACAAGGGCCTTGCGCTCGTGCGGACGATCGGCGGCATCGTTGGTCCGTCCGCGTCGCTGCCGGCGTTCGCGCTCAACGTGCCGGAGGAGCCCGCGGTGGAGGCCCTGGTGACACGCACCGCGCCAGCCGGATACGCCCTGTTGAACCCCGGCGCGGCGTGGCCCAACAAGCAGTGGCCGGTCGACCGCTTCGGCGCCGTGGCGCAGGCGCTGCGGCGCGAACGCGGGCTGTCGAGCGTGGTGCTCTGGGGTCCGGGGGAGCGTGGGCGCGCCGAGGCGGTGGTGGCCGCGTCGGCCGGCGCCGCGGAACTGGCACCGCCCGCCACGATTCCGGGCATCGCCGCGCTCGCGATGCACGCGCGCCTCGTCGTCTCGGGTGACACCGGGCCCCTTCATCTGGCTGCCGCGGTGGGCGCTCCGGCCGTGGCACTCTTCGGCCCCACGCGGGCCGAGCGGAACGGACCCTGGTCGCCGGACGACGTCTCGCTCTCGCGCCTGGCGGAGTGCCAGTGTGTGTACCAGCGTCGCTGCACGCGCGAGGTGCCCTGCATCCACGGGATCGCCGTGGAGGAGGTTGTCGCCGCGGCGGCGCTGCGGCTCGAACGCGCCGGAGGTGGCCGGTGACGGCACCTGCCGGGATCGGGGTGCTGGGCTGGCTCGCCAGATGGCGCGTGCGGTTGGGCGCGCTGACCGTCGTGGCGGCGCTCATCCTCGCGCGGCCCACGTGGACCTCGTGGCGGGCAGGGCTCGCCATCGCCCTGGCCGGCGAGGCGA
>JBIKWH010000066.1:0-8040 GCA_044356435.1 Vicinamibacterales bacterium | reverse complement strand
CGACGCCCGAGGCCACCTGGGCGGCGTTGATGGAAGTGGATCTCATGGAGGTCGGCCGCAGGCGCCCGCTGGTCGCGCTGCTGGGTGCGCTCCGGGTCCTGCCGGATCTGGTCAGCCACCTGGCGCACGGTGAGCCCCTGACGGGCCAGCCATCCCGCATGCGGCTGGAGGACCTGCTGACGCTGCCGATGAATCACGGCGGGTGGGTCATGCTCGGCCGTCGCGAGCGGGAAGAGATTGCGCTTGGGCTCGTCGGGCGCTTCTGGAAGCCCGTGATTGAGTACGCCAGCGTGACGACGGCCATCGAGTTTCGCGCGTTCGACGAGCCGGGTTTCGCCAAGACGGTCTACGCACTCTCGGTCACCCCGCAGCGTGATGGCCGGACGCTGCTGAGCGGCGTCATGCGGACGGCCACCACTGACGACCATGCGCGGCGGTGGTTCCGCCGCTACTGGACGCTCGGCGTCGGCTCCGGTGCGCACGTACTGGTCAACGGACTGCTGGATGTCGTGCGAGAGGCAGCAGAGGACGGGCCGGAACTGCCCGGCGGGCGCGAGGTGCTCGTCGGCGAGCCGTAGCAGCGGGCCGCGCGACCTCGCGACCGCCGCCATCGGATCCTGGGATCTCGCGAGGCTTACCCGGCCGCCTTACGCACCCGAATAATCAGCGGCCCGTTATCGTCGGCCTGGCCAGCTGCGCAGTTGAGGCACTCATCGCCGCGGGTGAGAAACCACCACTTCGCTTCTTCCCGATCGATGGAATTCACCGCGTCGCTATCGGGCACCCAGTATTCTCTGTAATTCGGCGTGAGGCGCCGATAGCGCAATTGCGTCGGCCCGAAGTTGGCGGCAAGCGCACGGCTCGCACGAATCGGCAAGCGACTGGCGAGCTGAAACAGCGGATCGGTGCGAAAGAAAAGACTCGCTTTGATCAGCTTGCCGGTCAGGCCGAAATCGCTGTAGGGCCGCACCTGATAACCCTCGGCCGCCCACGAAGTGCAGTTCCACGCTGGCAATAGAAAAAGCACGCCCCCATTCCGGGTAACTCGTCGTGCTTCGCGAAAAGCCTGCTCGGGATTCGGCACATGTTCGAATACCCAAATCGACCAGATACCGTCAAAGCTCGCGTCGGGAAACGGCAGCGCCGTCGCCGAGCCCAGGACGAACGTCTTACGGTAAAAACGCGCCACACTGGGGGAGATATCGAGGCCGGTGTAGTTGTCCACGACGTTCTGTAAGTAGCCCCGGCCGGAACCGATCTCCAACACCCGGCGTTCGGCCAAGTTGAACTCTTTCACAAAGGCCGCGACCCGCTCTTCAATCCGGTCTGCCTTCGCCGCGGCCTCGGCGATACGCAAGTACTTCGTTTCATATTCGGACGTGTCCTGGCCTTCGGCGACCGGCTTCCGATAAGCGTCCGCGTAGTATTTTTGCGCAGCTTGAATTTCCTGCTGCGTGAGCGGCGCGTCCACATCGTAAGGAAAGTGGAGAGCGCTCAAGGCAAGGACGACCAGAAGCACTGTGAGCGCTACATAAATCAAGAAGTGTTTTACTCGTGTCAAAATGCCGCTCTCCACACGGTGACCGAATCATCGGTTTGGGACATTGTCATCCTCTCTGACGCAGACCCCGAAGACTTTCTCATAGCGCGGCGACGGCTCAAGGGCGGCGTCTAGCGCGCTTCGTCGATTGTTCCGAGGACCTCTTCGCAGAGGTCCTCCATGGTCACCATGCCGACAGGCTGGCCGGTGTCGCCGGTGACGATGGCGAGCTGCGTCCGGTGCGCGCGCATGGACGTGAGCACCGCTTCGAGCGTGGCCGTCGGCGGCAGCAGCGGCAGCGGCCGCGCATCCCGCGCTCCGAGGCGCTCTTCGCGTCGCATCAGTCGCAGCAACGTCTTGATATGGACGCTTCCCGCGATGCGGGCGCCGTCGTACACGAGATAGCGCGTATGCGGCTGTCCCCGCAGCAGGGCGCGCAGCGCGTCGGCGTCAGCTCCTGCGTGAAGACTGGCGACGGACGCGAGCGGCACCATCACCTGCGCGGCCGTCAGATCGCCGAACGTGAACAGGTCGCGCAGCACCTGGCCCGATTCGCCCTCCAGCAGGCCGCCGCGCTCGCTTTCCTCGATCACGAACTGCAGCTCCTCGGCCGAGTGGTGGCGATCGGAGCGTTCACCCTCGCGCGCGATCCCGGCCACGCGGAGCACCGTGTGCCCCGCGCCGCTCAGCAGTCGCACCAGCGGGCCCAGCGCCGTCTCGACGGCGCGCATCACCGGTGCGATGGCCAGAATCATCGTGGCCGGTTGCTGCAGCGCCAGCGCCTTGGGCACGATCTCGCCGATGACGATGTGCAGATAGGTGAGCACGGTCAGCGAGACGAGGCTTGCCAGGCCGTGCGCCGTGAGCCAGCCGTAGTCCCATCCGTGGACCCGCGCCTCGATCGCCACGGCCATCTGATGCTCGCCGTACATCCCGAGGCCGATGCTCGCCAGCGAGATCCCGATCTGCGATGTAGCGATGAAGCGGTCCTGCCGCTCCGGGTCCTCGAGGAGCGCGAGCACGCGCCCGGCGGCGGCGCTGCCGCGGGCGGCTGCATGCTCCAGCGTCGTCCGTGGCGTACCCACGAGCGCGAACTCCGCCGCCACGAAGAAGGCGTTTGCGACGAGGAGCGCCAGGATGACCAGGCCGACGGTCACGGTACGTCCTCCGTCGGCGCGGCGAGTCGTGACGCCAGCACCGAGTCGACGGCGCGCCCTGCCAGCCGGTCGACGTGCCACAGATAGCCGGCGAATTCGGCGGAGTCGCCGGTTGCCGGGAGGCGTCCCAGTGCTTCCACCACCAGCCCGCCGACTGTGGTGGCCTCCGACTCCAGTTCGATCCCCAGCAGCGCGGCGGCATCCGACACGCTCACCGAGCCCGGCAGGCGCCACTGCCCGTTGCCCAGTTCCTCGGGCACGGGGTCGGTGGCCTTGAACTCATCGCCCACCTCGCCCAGCAGCTCGACGAGTACGTCGTCGAGCGTGACCAGGCCCTCGGTGCCGCCGTGTTCGTCCACCACGATGGCCACGTGGGCGCGCTGCCCGCGGAGCACGCGCAGCAATGCATCGACCGTGGCGCTCTCCGGCACCGTGGCTACCGGGCGGATCAGCGCGTCGATCGCGGCCGCCTGTCCGTCGGAGGCGAAGGCGCTGGCGACGTCCCTGGTGCGCAGCAGGCCGACGATGTTGTCCACGTTGCCCCGGAAGACAGGGAGCCGTGAGTAGGGGCTGGCGGTGACGATGTCGAGCAGGCGCGCGGGAGGAGTGGCCGCGTCCACGCCCTCGATCTGCGTGCGGGGCACCATCAGGTGTCGCGCTGTCTTCTGCGTCAGGCGGAGCGCACGCTGCAGCCGCCGGAATTCGTCCGGTTCGAGCTCGCCGCCGTCGCGGCTTTCCGCCACGAGCAGGGCAATTTCCTGCGGAGAGTGCACGTGCCGGCTGGGAAGGTGGCGCGCGCCGACGGCGCGCAGCAGCAGTGCCGCTGTTCCGTTCAGGAACGCGATGAACGGACGATAGATCCAGCGCGAGGGCGCGAGGGGGATCGTCGTATAGAGCGCGGTCTCAGTCGGATACCTCAGCGCGACCGCCTTCGGCACCAGCTCCGCGAACACCGTGCTGGCACCGGTGATGACGATGAGTACGAGTGCCGTCGCCAGGCCGTCCGCCAGTGTGGGAGAGAGCGCGCCGGTGTGCAGCACGGCGGCGAGTGGGGGCGCCAGCCGAGACTGCGCGACGCTGCCGAGCAGGAGCCCCGAGAGCGTGATGCCGATCTGGCAGGCGGAGATCGCCCGGTCGAGGTCGTGCGGCGTGTCGATGGTCGGCAGCAGCCAGCGCGCCAGCCGCGACCCTTCACGCGCGAGCTGTTTGACCCGGCTCCTCCGAACGCCGACGACGCCAAACTCCGCCGCCACGTACACGGCGTTGAAGAGGATCAGGCCCGCCGCGAGCCCGAGGCTCGCCCACACCATGGCGGAGGTCAGGGCCGCGCGGTGAGGTGCACCGACACGGTCAGCGGCTGTCCGGCGCGGAGCACCTTGACCTGCACGGTTTCACCCGGGCTGTGCTCGCGAAGCGCGAAAGTGAAATCAGCCAGCGTCGAGATGGCCTTGCCGCCGAACTCCACCAGGACGTCGCCACCCTTCAGGCCGGCCTGGCCTGCCGGGCCATTCTCGCGGACCTCGGAGAACTTCACGCCTTTGTCGGACTGCGCGAAGTCGGGGACGGAACCGAAGTAGGCGCCGTATCCGCCGCTCTGCGAGGTTTCGCCGGACGACGTGCCGTGCGAAGCCCGCTGCTGCGGAATGTACTCCGGGCGCGTCTCGCGCGCGGCGAGCCGCGCGGCGAGTTCGAAGGCGATGCTCAGCACCTTCACACCGCCCTCGGCGTTGATCTTGTCCCAGTCGTCGGTGGGCCGGTGGTAGTCGCTGTGGAAGCCGGAGAAGAAGCCGAACGCGGGAATCTTCTTCAGGATGAACGACGTGTCGTCGCTGGCGCCCACGCCGGCGCCGTCCTGGAAGCGCTTGACCTCGATCCCGGGTCCGGCTTCGGCCGCGCGGTCCATATCCGCGCGGACAGACGGCGAGCTGTCGAGGCCGCTGACCAGCACGTTGTCCTTCGCGCGGCCGACCATGTCGAGGTTGACCATCGCCGTGACGCCGTCCAGCGGCACCGTGGGGTTGTTTACCCAGTGGGTGGAGCCGAGCAGGCCCAGCTCTTCACCGGCGAACGCCATGAAGACGGCCGTGCGCGGAAAACGGGACCGCGCGCCCGCCGCCCGCCTGCCGATTTCGATGACGGCGGCCGTGCCCGAGGCGTTGTCGTCCGCGCCGTTGTGGATCTGGCCGACCATGTCCGGGCTCAGCGAGTGTGCGCCGCCCAGGCCGAGGTGGTCGTAGTGCGCGCCGATGACGACGGCTTCCTTCGCGCGTGCCGCGTCGCTGCCGGGCAGCACGCCGATCACGTTGCGGACCGACCGCCGCGTGCGGGTCAGCTTCTCGGTGTAGTCGAGCATCGCACCCGCGAGCACCCGGGAGCGTGGCTGCAGATCCTTGTCGGTCTCCTTCGCCAGCGCGTCGAGGCCCCACGCCGCGATGAGCGGCTGGGCGCGGGCACGGTCCACGCGCAGCACCGGGATGCCGAAGTTCTCGGCCTGCGGATCCTTGAGAAAGTCGCCCATCGTGGCCGGGTCCTTCTCGTGCGTGGGGTCGCCGACGATCACCAGCGCCACCGCGCCGTGGTTCTTGGCCGCCATCGCCTTCTCGAGCAGCATCGAGTAGTTCGAGGGCTGCGTGCCGTTGAACTTGCTGTCGGCCAGGTGTTCCTGCGGTTCGTGGCTGAACACCAGCACGGCCTTCCCGTGCACATCGACCGCGCCGTAGTCGTCGTACTTCAGCGCGCGCGCCGAGATGCCGTAGCCTGCGAAGACGATCGGGACCTGCTTCAGGGCGCCCGTCGGCGAGCCGCTGCCGCCAGCCGTGGCCGACATCGGGTAGTAGCCGGTGCCCAGGTCGAGCGTGACGGCCTGCTTACCGTCGTGGAGGGTGAGGCGGTTACCGCCGCCGACGGTCAGCCCGGTCACGATGTCGAACGGCTGGAACCAGCTCCCGCCGGGACCGCCCGGCTTCAGGCCTGCCGCCTTGAACTCCGCGGCGATGTAGTCCGCGGCCTTCTCGAGCTCACGCGAACCGTTGCCGCGGCCCTTGAGGTCGTCGGACGCCAGGTAGCGGATGTGCCGGACGAAGGCGTCCTGGGGCGTGAGATCCCGCCCTGCGCCGTGAGCGCCTGGCCAGGCCGCTACGCCCAGGGCGAGAAGGAGAGCGACCGCGTATCGACGCATGCCGCTCATCTTAGCGCCCGAGGGCGGACTCGAGCTGGACCTGCTCCCGGCTGGTCAGCGGCGGCAGGCGCACCTCGCCGAGGCCCCTCCGGGAGGCCAGCACCGGCAATGCCGCGACCGCCTGCCGGATGCCGAACTCGCCGTCGAGGACCGTGAACGCCGGAAAGGTGCGCCGGCTGCTCTCGAGGATGCCTTCGACCAGGCGCGCCGCCACCACGCCGAGCGTCTCCGGGCCGGGTGGCCACAGACGCGCCACGCGGGCTTCCACGCGCGCCAGGTCTGCCTGGGAGAGCACCGAGGTCGCCGCGAAGCCGGCAATCGACGCCTGGCTCCAGGGGATGACGAACGCGTTCGGGGTACCGATCACGCTCAGCGCGACGTCCGTCGCCGAGCAGCCGGCGTCCAGCGCCGTGATGGCCCGGGCGGCCGAGGCCAGCGCCGCAGGTGCCGAGCCCAGCATCCGGGCGCGCGGGACGTGCAGCTCGACGGCCGCCTGGCGCATCAGCTCGGGAGCCCTCGCACCGGCAAAGACGAACGGCGCCTGCGCGCACAGCTCCGTCAGCCGCCGCACGAGCTGCAGCCCGGAATCGCCCGTCCACTCGCCGGCCGGCGCACCCATGCGGTCCGCGATCACGCAGACGTCCGCGCGGATCACCGCGGCGAGGTCGGCCGTGCCGTCGAGCGTGGTGTGGAAGAGGTCGATCGGGCCCGACTGCTGGATGTCGAGGGCCTTGCCCGCCGCCGCGACGTCATCGATGAGGACAACGCGCCGGACACGATCCGCCGCCGCGAGTGCGTAGGCACAGGCCGCGCCGATCTCTCCCGCACCGAGGATGGCTACCGTGGACACAGAGGGGGGTATTGTAATGGGCGTCACCGCCATGTCCGTCTTCGAGAAGCACCGCGACACGCTGGAAGTGCACGAAACGATGCTGGGTTCCTCGAACGGGCGTCTGGCCGTGGCGCTGGACCTGCTGACGGACGCGCACGCGCTCGTCGGCCAGCACGGCGTGTACTGCCAGAGCGCCAGGCTCGGCGGTGGGCCCCGCATGGACATCGCCCTCGTCCTCGAACAGATTCGCGACGCCAAGGAACTCCTGCAGAGCGTGCTCGAACGTGTCGACCGGGACCCCGCCTCGTGACCGCGGCCGTGCCTGAGTCGCTCGGGAGCGTCGGCGACTACACGCTGCTGGAGCTGCTCGAACCCTCCGGCCCCGGCGAGCTCTTCCGGGCGCGTGATACGCGGCACGGGCGAACCGTCGTGTTGCGGCGGCTGCCCGCGGGTGAGCCGGCCGATGCGGCGAGTCGCGCGGCATTCGTGGCGGCGCATCGGGCGCTGACGGCGTTCACGCATCCCAACGTCACGACCGTCTTCGACGCCGGCGAGTTCGACGGGCGGCTCTACGTCGTCTCCGAGTTCGTGAAGGGCCGGTCGCTCGCTGCCGAACTGGGCGGGCGCCCGCTGCCGCCGCGCCGGGCCGTGGAGCTGACTGTCCAGATCGCCGATGCCATCGCCGAAGTGCATGCCGCCGGCTTCGAGCCGGCCGGCCTCAGCCCCGAGTCGATCCTGGTGACGGAGAAGGGTCATGCCCGCATTCCGCTGGCGGCGCTGGGCGCCCGATTCGGGTTCGACGAAGGCGCGCCGGGGCGGCTCCGGTCGGTGAACGTGCCGGAACTGAGAGCGGGACAGGAGCCGACCGAAGAGTCCGACGTCTACACCGTCGGCAGTCTGCTCTTCGAGATGCTGGCCGCCCATCCCGTGGACGCGAACGGGCAGGCGCCGAGCGCCTTCAACGCGCTCGTGCCGAAGGAGCTGGATGCGGCCACGCTGCGCGCCACCGCGCAGCAGCCCGACTACCGGTATCAGAGCCTTGTCACGATGGCCGCCGAGCTGCGCAGCATCGCGGCGATTCTGGACGTGCGCGAGGTGGCGGCAGATGAAGTCGCGTCAGCGGCGGCGCCCTCCGTCGCTGGGCTCGTTGCCGTCGGCGCGGGCGTGCTGATTGCGGTGCTTGTGCTGTGGTGGTGGCTAGGCTGACGCGCCCGTCAGGATCTCGCCAAGCTGCGAGGTAAACGCCGACCGCGCCTTCACGTCATCGATACCGGCCGCGCGCGCCTCGGCGATGCGCGCCGTCTGGACGTGGGACACGTACCCCAGTGTCCGG
>JBIKWH010000065.1:0-8188 GCA_044356435.1 Vicinamibacterales bacterium | reverse complement strand
CGGCGTCAATCACGGAAGCAATCGAAGACTTGGTCATGACGTGAGCGCCATAGTACCAGCATGGTAGCGGTCTGATTGCGAACTGGCCCGGCGGTAGCGGCCGGCGCCGCCATTCGCGACAATGAGAGCCAGATGGACGACCGGCTCGACTCGCGCCTCCGCACGCTCCTGCCGCCGCTCTATCAGGACACCTACGAGACGGTACAGCCGATCTCGATGGGCTCTGCGGGACTGAAGTACGGTCCCGACGGCCGGGTGGCGTGGGATGAGATCTGGCGGACGTTCTGCGACCTGGCGCTCGCCGGCGGCCCACCACACCGGGGAACGCTGCTCGAACCCGCCACGCCGGCAGAGGTCGCCCGCAGACCGGCCGAGCACGCGAGCGTCGTCGCCGAGCTCGCGCGCGGGATTCACCTGGTCACCGGGTTCCACGCCACGGCGTCTCCGCATGCGGGCTGGGTCCGTGTGGCGTGCCGCCGCGAAAGCATGACGTCCTGGCTGCTGCGCGCCATCGTGACGGAGAACGTTTCGGCCCGGCAGGAAGGCGGCTGGCTCGATCTCCCGGCGGGTCCGGTTTACCGGATCGAGAAGGAGGTCAAGAACGTCATCACGGCGCTCGCCAAGACCTGCCACTACTGGACCGGCCACATCCCACCCGATCAGCGCGAGCGCATCGCGGAGCTGTTCGTCGAGATGGAGCTGGAGTCGCCGCTCGTGACGCCGCTCGCGGACGACGACGCCCACACCGACGAGACCCTCACCGCCTCGGCCGCCGCGCTGGCGGGCGCCATCACGGCGCGCACCCACCTGCCCGCGGCGCCCCTCGGCGCGCGCGGATGGCTCGGCGTGGACTGCGTCACCGTAGGAAGGGCGGTGTGGATGATGCGCGCGCTTGTCGTCGAGAACGTGCTGGCGCGGCGGGAAGGCACAGTGCTCTGCGTGCCCGTCAATCCGCGGCGCGACCCGGATGGCCGCGTCGTCCTCGATGCCGTGGCCCGCGTGGCGGGCGCCTCTTCTCCTCAGCCCTGATCGCGGCAGAAGCCCGCGATGCGGCGTGCGGCCTCCGCGCAGGCGGCTTCACCCGCCACGAGCGCCATGCGCACGAAGCCGCGGCCTGGCTGACAGCCGTGCGCGTCACGCGCGAGGAACTGGCCGGGCAGCACGGTCACGTGCGTGCGGCGGAAGAGCTCGCGCGAGAAGGCGGTATCGTCGCCACCCGTCACACCCGCCCAGATATAGAAGCCCGCGTCCGGCTGGTAGACGTCCATCACGGGCGCCAGCACGGGCAGCATGGCATCGAAGGACGCACGGTAACGCTCTCGGTTCGCGACCACGTGCGTCTCGTCCTGCCACGCCGCGATGCTCGCCCGCTGCACCGTTTCGCTCATCGCGCTGCCGTGATACGTGCGGTACAGCAGGAAGGCTTTGAGCAGCGCGGCATCACCCGCCACGGCGCCGGACCGCAGACCGGGCGCGTTGGAGCGCTTCGACAGGCTGGTGAACACGACCAGGTTGCGGAAGTCCGTGCGGCCGAGACGGTGCGCGGCTTCCAGCCCGCCGAGCGGTGGACGCGCCTCGTCCGGATAGATCTCGGAGTAGCACTCGTCCGAGGCGATCACGAAGCCATAGCGGTCGGAGTACGAGAAGAGCTCGCGCCAGGCGTCGAGGCTGAGCACGTGGCCCGTGGGGTTACCGGGCGAGCAGACGTAGAGCAACTGCGTGCGCCGCCAGTCGTCGTCCGAGAGCGACCCGAGGTCCAGCGCGAAGCCGGCGTCTGCCGTCTGATTCAGGAAGCGGATCGTGGCGCCGGCAAGAATCGCCGCCCCTTCGTAGATCTGGTAGAAGGGATTCGGACTCACCACAATCGGAGACGGCTTCGTCTGGTCGATGACCGCCTGCGCGAACGCGAAGAGCGCCTCGCGTGATCCGTTGACCGGCAGGACCTGCGTGTCCGGATTGAGCGACGGCAAACCGTAGCGCCGGCAGAACCAGGCGGCGAGTGTCTCGCGGAGCGCCGGCTGCCCCGCCGTCAGCGGGTAGACCGAGAGTCCACCCGTGCCCGAGGCCAGGGCCTCGGTGACCACGGCAGGCGTGGGGAACTGCGGCTCGCCGATGGAGAGCCGCAGCGGTGAGAGGGCCGGCGGTGTGACGCCGGCGAACAGCGCGCGCAGCCGCTCGAACGGATAGGGCTGGAGATCCGGAAGCCGCGCGTGCATCGAACGGGAGCGCGCTTATGCGCTCCGCTGCACGGCCTGACGGTTCACCGGCGCCGGCATCTGCAGATCCGGCATCGGACGAGCGACGAAGAAGCGGCGGGCGGCCGCCGCCATCAGGCGGGCCCATTTGGCCGAGCGGGCGACGCGGGCGCTGTCCGTCGCGATGCCGGTGTTCGCGTACATCTGCCGGTACAGCTTGGAGATCAGCATGAACGCCACACGCGACTTCAGCGACTTCACCACGCTGGACCGCTCCCACACGGCACGCCAGCTGTAGAAGTTGTCCCAGGCCCCCTGCGCGCCCGTGCGGATCTCTTCGAGCGTCATCGTCGGATGCGGCGTGAAGAGCTTCGGCCGGCGCGACTCGGGAATCAGCCAGTGTTTCGTGACGGAAACGCCGTCCACCGCCGTGCCCTTCTTCTCCTCTGCCTTCGCCCACTTGTCGAAGTCGATCGTCCCGGGGAAGGGCGTCAGCAGCACGAACTGCGCGAACGCGAGGTCGGCGCGCTGCGCCAGCGCCACGGTGGTCTGGAAGGTGTCCTCACGGTCGCTCGGCAGGCCGAAGATGAACGAGCCGAGCACGTGCACGCCGTGACGGCGGAAGGTCTTCAGCCGCGCCACGAGCTCATCGCCGGCCAGATTGAAGCCCTTGTAGACGTCCTTCAGGCCCTCTTCACTCACCGATTCCACGCCGACCAGCGCGCCGAGAATCCGTGCGCGCTTCATCGCATCCAGGAAATCCGGATCTTCGGCCGCTTCCATCGTGATCTGCGTGAAGCAGACCGTGTCGGACGGGAGCTGCGCGAGCCGGTCCATCAGCTCGAACCGCTCGGCGCGGAGCGCCTGCAGCTCATGCAGCCGGGACTTGTCGGACCGGCGGCTCGCCATCGCGATGTCTTCGTACGTCACCGGGTAGAAGTTGTCGTCGGCCAGGGCGATGAAGCGGAAGCCCATCCGGCGCAGTTCCACGATCTCCGAGATGACGGCTTCCACGCCACGCTGGCGCGGCTCCTGACCGTCTGTCCGCCAGACCGAGCAGAACGAGCAGTGCTTCGGACAGCCACGGACGGTCTGCACGGAAGCCCACATGTACCGGCCCTTCGGCATCAGGTCCCAGCGGGCCTTCGAGAACTCACCGGCGGGAAGCCGGCCGCCTTCGTAGACCCGCTGCTGGGTGCCGGCGAGACAGTCGCGGACGACCTGCGCCCAGACCATGTCGCCGTCGCCCTTGACCACGGCGTGCGCCCCGCCGACCTCGTGCATCTCCTCGGGGAAGAGCGTCGCGTGAATCCCGCCGTAGACGACGAAGGCCCCGCGCTCGCGCGCCGCCCGGCCCACTTCATAGCCACGGAGGGCGTTGCCGGTATGGACGCCGATGCCGACGACGTCGCCCGGGGCGATGGTGTCGAGATCGATGTGCTCCAGGGTCTCGTCCACGATGATCGGGTCACCCCACTCGGTGCCGGTGGCGGCCGCCAGCACGTACAGCCAGCGGGGGGTGATGACCGCGACGCCGAAGGAACGGGCGCTCGGGTTCACGAGGTGGACGCGGGGAGCAGACGAAACGCGGGCGGTGGCTGTGGATGTCACTCAGGAAACCTTGGATGTGTCAGAGTCAGATCGGTGCTCCAGTATACCGGCCGTTTCAATGGTTCGGCTTCGGGCTAGACTCAGACGAGATCATTTGCGACACACGGAGGACACATGGCCAGCTTGAAGGGCTCCCGGACGGAGCAGAACCTGAAGGACGCGTTCGCGGGGGAATCCCAGGCGAACCGCCGCTACCTGTTCTTCGCCAAGCAGGCGGACATCGAGGGCTACCCCGACGTGGCGGGGCTGTTCCGCGACACCGCCGAGGGCGAAACAGGGCACGCGCACGGTCATCTGGAGTACCTGAAGAAGGTCGGCGACCCCGCCACGGGGCTGCCCCTGACGGACGTCCCCCAGATGCTGGCGTCCGCGGTAGCCGGCGAAACCCACGAATACACGGACATGTATCCGGGCATGGCCAAGGCCGCGCGCGAAGAGGGCTTCGCGGAGATCGCCGACTGGTTCGAGACACTGGCCAAGGCCGAGCGGTCGCACGCGGGCAAGTTCCAGCGCGCACTCGAGACCATCTAGGCACGGGAGGGCCGGCGCCTGGTCGCCGCCGGCCCATCTCCCCCACGCCCTCCCACGCCTTCCCGACGCCTTCCCGACGCGAAGCCCCATGAGCGACACGCTACCCGCGATCCGGTACGCCCCGACCGACGGCCTCACCTACAACCCGAACGAACCGAAGTACTGGGATCGCACGGCGCTGCAGCCCGAGCTCGACCGGGCGTACGACCTGTGCAACGGCTGCCGGCTCTGCTTCAAGTACTGCGAGTCCTTCCCCATTCTGTTCAACGCCGTCGAACAGGCCGGCGACGTCCGCCGTCTCCCGGCCGTGATCACGGACCGGGTCATCGACGCCTGCTTCCAGTGCAAGCAGTGCTACACGCAGTGCCCCTACACGGAGGCTGAGGGTCACGAGTTCAAGCTGGATGTGCCGCGCCTGCTCCTGCGCGCCAATGCGATCCGGCGCCGCGAGCGCGGCATTCCGCTACGGGAGCGGGTGCTCTCCAATCCGGACGTGCTGGGCCGCGTCGGCACGGCTCTGCCCATGCTCGCCAACGCGACCAACCGGAGCCGGGCGCACCGCGTGCTGATGGAGCACGCCGCCGGCATCCATCGGGACGCCGCCCTGCCGCCGTTCGCCTCCGAGACGTTCTCCGCCTGGACAAAGCGGACCGTGGGCGCCGAGGTCACGCCGGACGGTACGCACAAGGTGCTGCTCCACTCCACCTGCTACGTGCAGTGGAACAAGCCCGAGATCGGCCACGCCGCGCACCGGGTGCTGCGCCACAACGACTGCCAGGTGGCGACGCCAGGTGTGTCCTGCTGCGGCATGCCGGCGCTCGACAGCGGGGACGTGGACCAGGCCCGCGCCGCGGCGCGCGCGACGGTGACGACCCTCGCGCCATGGGTCGAGCGCGGCTTCGCCGTGGCGGTCGTCAACCCCACGTGCAGCCTGATGCTCCGGCAGGAGTATCCGGAGCTGCTCAACGACCCGGCCGAGCCGGCCCTGCACACGCAGGCGCTGCTCGTCGCCGCCGCTACGCGCGACCTCGGGGAGTATCTGTTCCAGCAGCGCCAGGCGGGACACTTCCGCGAGGACTTCCAGTCCACGCCCGCCGGCCCGGTGGCGTATCACGCACCGTGTCACCTGCGGGCGCAGAACATCGGCTTCCGCGGGCGAGATCTGATGCGCCGCATCCCGGGCGTCACACCGAAACTGGTAGCCGAGTGCTGCGGGCACGACGGCACGTGGGCGCTCAAGACGGAGCACCACGCGGCGTCGCTCGAAAACGGCCGCCGCGCGTTCGAGGGCATGGCCGAAGCCGAGGCGGAAACGTGGACGACGGAGTGCCCGCTGGCGGCGCTGCAGTTCCAGCAGGCGTGCGGCCGGGAGCCGCTGCATCCGGTGCAGGTGCTCGACCGCGCCTACCGCGCCGACGGCTTCCCCACGGCGGTCCCGGCGACGCCGCCGGCGAAGGAGCACGACGCATGACGCAGCTGACCAGGACGGACATTCTCGACAAGGCGGCCTATGAGGCCGCGCGGCCGGACTTCCGGCGGCGCATCATGCTGGAGAAAAGCCGGCGCCGCGTGCTCGTCGGCGAGCACTGCTCGGTGCACTTCGAGAGCCGCGAGACGATGCGGTATCAGGTGCAGGAGATGCTGCGGACGGAAGACAGCTGGTCGCGGCCCGGCGCGCTCGACGAGGAGCTGCAGGCGTACAACCCGCTCATCCCGGGACCGGGCGAGCTCTCCGCGACACTGATGCTGGAGTACGAAACGCCGGCCGAGCGGGCCGTCGCCCTGCCGCGCTTCATCGGGCTGGACCGCCACGTGTGGCTGCAGGTCGCCGACACGCCGCGGGTGCTCGCCACGTTTGACCGCGGCCAGATCGACGAGCAGGCCGTGTCGTCCGTGCAGTATGTGAAGTTCGCGCTGACGCCCGCGCAGGTCGCCCTGCTCGCGGCTGATGGCACGGTGGTGCGACTGATCGTGGATCACCCGGCCTACCAGGCCCAGGCCGTGCTCGGCGAAGAGACGCGGCGCGCGATAGCGGCCGACGCCGCCTAGCCCAGGGAACCCGGCGATCTCTCGCCGGAGGCCGCTCAGCGCCTCCCGAGCAGGTCCCTGATCTCGCGCAGCAGCACGACGTCTTCGGGAGTGGGCGGCGACATCGAGGGCGCAGCGGCTTCCTTCTTCTTGGCCGCGTTCATCGCCTTGACGACCACGAACAGCGCCGCCGCGACGATCAGGAAGTTCACGACGGTGTTGATGAGCGTGCCATAGGCCACGACGACGGCGCCGGCCTTCCGGGCCGAATCGAGCGAGGCGTACGGGCCGGCCTGCGCGCCTTCCCGCAGCATCACGTACATGTTCGAGAAGTCGACGCCACCGGTCAGGATGCCGATGACCGGCATGATGATGTCGCCCACGAAGCTGGTGACGATCGCGCCGAACGCGCCGCCGATGATCACGCCGATGGCGAGATCGACCACATTGCCGCGCATCGCGAACTGCTTGAACTCATTGAACATGTATCTGTCCCTCGAGCGGCATTCTATGCCGGGCGCCCCGATGGGCCTCTATCGAGCCTTCGACCGTTCCACGTCGAGCGCGCCAAGCTCGACCGTCCACGCCAGCGGCACGGTCTGGGGCGTGTAGCAGAGTTTGTCGTCGCAGGCCTGGTAGGTCAGAGTGCCTTTCACGACCAGTGTGCTGACGCCCTTGAGCACCGCACGGCCTTCCGGCGACGCATCCACCGCAAGGTCCTGCACGATGCGGAACGGCCGCTGGTAGACTTGCACGCGCTCCTTGAGCGGCGCGAAGTAGTACTCCTCGGACTTCGGAAACTGTGCCGCCTTCACCTGCACACCCGGTGGCGGCTGGAGCGTCAGCGCGATCGGCTTGTAGCCCGTCACGCCCGGGGCGTACACGTGCATCTTCGGGCCGGGCACGACGTCGAGCACGAGGGAGAAGTTCGTTCCGGGGGCCACCACGCTGTCCGTGGCGTAGGCGGTCACGTTCATCTGCGGCGAGGTCACCTTGGTCACGGGGACATCCAGCCGATTCCCCAGTCGCGCCAGGACGCTTCCCACCGTGACCCGGTCCCGGTAGGCCGGCTCGAAGAAGCGACTGGTGACGACGCCCTTCGTGTCCAGCAGGAACGTGCCCGGAAACGGGATGCCGAAGCTCATCTTGTCGTCCGGCGGAACCGTCGTGTTGAGAATCCCGAAAGCCGTGATCGTCTTCGAGCCCGTGTCGGAGAGGAGCGGATAGGTGATGCCTCTCCTGGCGGCAAAGTCCGCCAGCACGGCGACCGGGTCGTACGTGACGACCGCCACACCCAACCCGCTGCGCCGCAGCTCCTCCAGCTTGGTCTGCAGCTCCGCCATCTGCGTCTTGCAGTAGGGGCACCAGTCCGCGGACCGCGAGAACACGAGCATCAGACCCTTTGGCCCCATGAGCGACGAGAGCGTCCGGACGACGCCCTTCTGATCCGTCAGCGAGATCGCGGGCACCGCCTGCCCCACCTGGGGGCCGAGCGTCCGCACGTCCGGCAACGGCGGCGCGGTCTGCGCCGCTACGACTCCAGACGTCACGCACACCATCGCCATCACCATTGCCATCGCCGTCACCGCGCGCGTGCACACTCGAAGGGTTGCCATGTCGTCAGCCTTTCCTCAACCGATCCACGATCGCTGTCTCGAACGTTTCCTGAGGCTCCTGCGCCACCTGGGTGCCCGCACCGCGCGCAGCCCGCGCCAGCATCTCGACCTGCCGGGCAAACGCCCGGCAGTGCCCGCGCAGCGCCTCGGCATCGCGGCTCTTCAGCTTTTCCAGTTCCGGCCGCACACCCCCGCGCGATTCTATGC
>JBIKWH010000098.1:0-6660 GCA_044356435.1 Vicinamibacterales bacterium | reverse complement strand
ACCGGTATCCAGCACCAGGTCGCGCGCCCGCTCACCGTTGATGCGGGCGCGGACGACCACCTTTTCGTTGACGAGCTTGAAGGGCAACGTGTGGGTCTGTGCCGCGTCCCCGAGAACCTCGACCGGCGTCTTGCCCGAAAACGCCTTCAGAAACACGACCTCCGTCTTCGACCACGCCGCGCGCTCGCTCCGGTCCTTGTTCGGCAGCAGGTTGATGTAGTTGCTGTAGGCGTTCGCCGCCTCCTCGTAGCGATTCAGCCGCTCGTAGATATCGCCCACCTGGAAGTGGATCTCGCCGTCGCGCGGCGCCGCGGCGGACGCGGCGAGGCTTTCGGTCAGGGCGGCATCGAGCTGGTTGCGCGTGGCGAGCGAGCGGGCGAAGCCGAGGCGGGCACGCGAAGACCCCGGCGTGCGCTTCAGCGTGTCGCGATAGATGACGTCGGCTTCGTCGAACAGGCCGCTGGACCACAGCGTGTCGGCGCGCAGCGTCGCGGCCTCCGGATCGCCCGGGAGTTCCTTGACGAGCAACTCGGACTCGGTCCGGGCCGTGGCCCACTCGGCCACGAGCAGCGCCGTGCGGACCTTCCATTTGCGGGCGTTGGCGGCCAGCGCGCGATCCGGCGACTGCGTCGCGCGGTCGAACGCCTCAAGGGCGTCGAAGTAGCGGCTGTCGCCCGAGAGCAGGGTGCCGAGCTGGAACTGGAGTTCGGCGTCAACGGCGGTCACAGGGTCCGCTGCGCGCACGCCCAGGGATGTCCAGGCACAGGCAGCAACGACGGCAACGGCAACAAGGGCGTGACGCATGACCCCTCCGAAAAGACGACCTAGCGGGTATACACCTCGATGGGCAGGCCATCGTACATCTGATCGACGCGGAGGATCTGTGCATCGCGGGTGTAGACGCCCAGCTCGTAATCCTCACTCATGATGAGCGCCTTGATCGGTTTCGTCGGGCACACCTCGGCGCAGAGACCGCAGAAACTGCAGCGCGACAGGTTGAAGTCGAAGTAGTCGAGGACCTTGAGCTTCAGGCCCGCTTCGCGATGCCCCCCGAGCGCAATCAGGTCGTCGGGGCACACCTTCGCGCACTGGTCGCAGACGATGCAGGTCGGCGCGCCCGTCGCGGGCTCCACCTGGAGGCGCAGGACCCCCCGGAACCGCGGCGCCCCCCGGCGACCCGCGGCGCCCCGGGGCGCCGCTCGGCCGGGTACTGAAAGGTGAACGCCGGCTGCGGCGTGTACTTCAGCGTGACCCAGAGCCCCTTGAGCAGGTCGAAGAGGAAGAAGGTGCGGAGCCAGCGCATCATGACGGCAGCGTGATCGGGGACGGCTCCGTGTCGCCGACGTGAATCACGCGTTCACGCCGCAGGACCGTGCCCTCTTTCCTGATCCGGTCCTGGAGGCGCATCAACCCGTACAGCAGCGCCTCGGGTCGCGGCGGACAGCCCGACACATAGACATCCACCGGGACGATCTTGTCGACCCCCTGGAGCACGCTGTAGGTCGGGAACGGACCGCCGGCATTCGAGCAACTGCCCATCGAGATGACCCACTTCGGCTCCGGCATCTGGTCGTAGAGTCGGCGCAGCACGGGCGCCATCTTCTTCGTCACGGTGCCGGCCACGATCAGCAGGTCTGCCTGCCGCGGGGACGCGCGGAACACTTCGGCTCCGAAGCGGGAGATGTCATACCGCGAGGCCGACGCAGCCATCATCTCGATCGCGCAGCAGGCCAGGCCGAAGCCCATCGGCCACAACGCCGAATAGCGCGCCCAGGTCAGCACGCGGTCGATGTTGGTCGTGATGAAGTTATCGGGAAACTGATGGTCGACGAGGCCCATACGGCTGGATCCGACTGTACAGCATCACCGCGCCCCGGCACCCGCACCTATAATCCGGAAAATGCGGATGCGCCGTCCTCCCCGGGTCCGGCTCCATCCAGCCGCCGCAACGGCCCTGGTCCTGGCCGCCCTGCTCGTCCCGGCGCCGGCACGCACCCAGGGCCTGCCAGGTGGCCCGCTCACGATCGGCGACGGGCGGGTGGTCATCAGCGGCGACGTCGCCGTCTCCGGCGCGCCCGACGACCTGGGCTTCTTCAACTACAGCGACTACGAACACAGCGCGCTGCGGGAGATGCGCGTCGGCGTCGCCGCGGAACTGAAAGTGTCGCGCCGGCTCTCCTTCCTCGGCGAGATCCGCACCGGCCAGCTCTCGGTCCGGCCGTTCTCGCTGTTCGCGCGCATCCAGCCGTGGCCGAGCCGGCGCGTCAGCGTGCAGGTCGGCCGCATTCCGCCCACGTTCGGGTCCTACACGCGTCGGGCCTACAGCCGCGACAACCCGCTCATCGGGTACCCGATGGCCTACCAGTACCTGACCTCGCTCCGCACCGACTCGGTGCCGGCGTCAGCCGATGAGCTTGTCCGGATGCGCGGGCGCGGCTGGCTGACCGCCTTCTCTCAGGGCGTCACCACGCTCGACCGTGGCGTGCCGCTGGTCACGGTCTTCAGCCGTGACACGGGCGCACAGGTCAGCGCCTCCTGGGGACCGCTCGACGCCTCGGCCGCCGTCACCCTGGGCAGCCCGGCGAGCCCCAGGCTCGACGACGGCAACGGCGGCGTGACCGTCTCCGCCCGCGCGGCGGTGACGCCGCTGCCCGGGTTCATCCTCGGCGCGTCGTTCGCGGAGGGTGCCTTCCTCCGCGACGACGTCGGCACCCTGGGCACCCGGCGCGGCCGAGGCGGCCAACGCGTCGGCGGCATCGATCTTGAAATCGCGGGCGGCCGATGGGTCACACGCGCCGACGTCGTGGTCAGCGAATGGCAGATGCCGGTGATCGGCGGTCCCCCGCTCGTCGAGCCGCTGCGCGCGGTCGCCGCCGCCCTCGAAGTGCGGCGCAACATCATTCCGGGGTTCTACGTGGCCGCGCGCGCTGAGCGGCTCGCCTTCAGCCACGTGCAGACGAGCCGCGGCTCTGTGTCGTGGGACGCCGCCGTGACACGTCTCGAGGCCGGCGTCGGCATTGCCCTGCTCCACAACGTCGTCGCACGCACGACGCTCCAGCTCAACCGCCGCGACGGGGGCCGCGTGCGGGAGAACCTGCTGCCGGCTGCGCAGCTCCTGTTCTGGTTCTGATGCGTTCTCTCGCGCGCGTCGCACTCGTGCTCGTGGCCGCGGTCGCCCTCGCCGGCGCCGGAGTGCCGCAGCCCGCACCGCCGAAGCCGTCCGGCTCGATTCGCGGCCGGGTCGACATCCGCCGCGTGGCGCCGGTGCCCGACCGCCGCCCCGGCACATCCGACCTCGCCGCGCCGCTGCCCCGGGAAGCGACGGACCGTCGACGCGCCGTGGTCTTTCTGGAAACGGCCCCGCGCGGCGCCTTCGAGGACCGGGACCCCGCGCGGTCGACACTGGACCAGCGGCGCGAGACCTTCGTGCCGCACGTCCTCGCCATCATGGCGGGCACGACCGTGGACTTCCCCAACAGCGACGCGACCTACCACAACGTGTTCTCGCTCTCGAAGACGCGGCGCTTCGACCTCGGCCGCTACAAGCAGGGCCGCAGCAAGAGCGTGCGCTTCGACCGGCCGGGCGTCGTCCGCGTGTTCTGCGACATCCACTCGCACATGAGCGCCTTCATCGTGGTGTTCAGTCACCCCTACTTCGCGGTGACAGAGACGGACGGACGCTATCGCATCGACGGTGTGCCGCCGGGCACCTATACCGTGGCGGCCTGGTATGAGGGCGAGACGCGCGAGACCCGGGCGGTGACCGTTCCGGACGCGGGCGGCGTGGAACTCGACTTCTCGCTCAACTGACGCACGGACACCATGCCGCTCCTGGCTTCACTCTCGAACCGGATCTTTCTCGCGTGCACGCTGGTGGCCACCACCGCGCTTGGCATCGTGCTATACGTCGTGAACGCCCGGGTCTCGGCCGAGACCGAGGTCGAACTGCAGCGCGGACTGGCGGAGGCCGCCGGACTCGTCGACGAGCGCCGCGTCACGCTGACCGATACGTTCACGCGCCTGGCGACGCTCGTGGCGGATCTCCCGAAGCTCAAGGCCGCCGTCGCCACGGAGGACCCGCCCACGGTCCAGCCGCTCGCCGACGACTATCGGGTGCAGACCAACGCCGACGTGCTCGTCGTCACGGGCAGCCGCGGGCAGGTGCTGGGTTCGGCCGGCGCCGACACCGCGGCGCGCGAGGCCGCCGTCTCCAGCGACACCGACTCCACCGTCGATGACGACGGCCGTGCGCCCACCTTTGCGCCGCATCCGCGCGGCCTGCTGCAGTTCGTCAGCGTGCCGATCGTCATCGAGCCGGCCGAGCGGCTCGGCCGGCTGACGCTCGGCTTCTTCCTCGACGACCGGCTCGCCGGGCAGTTCCGCGAGCTGACCGGCAGCCACATCGCGTTCGCCTGGGGGACGCGCGTGCTCGCCTCGACGCTCCCTTCGGCCGGCTCCGCACTCGGCACGGTGACCGCGGGGAGCCCCGTCACAATTGACGGCGACACCTTCGTCGCGGACAGGCGGCCGATGTCGCCGGCGCAGGGCGACGGCCCAGCCACGCTCGTCCTGCGGTCGCGGACCGAGCGGCTGCGGAACCTGAACGCCATCCAGACGGCTCTCGTCGGCGTGCTGGTCGTCACGCTCCTCGTGGCCACGCTGGTCAGCTACGGCGTGGCGCGGACCGTGGCCCGGCCGCTGGCGGCCATCACAACCCGCATGCGCGAGATCGCGGCCACCGGCGACCTGACGCAGAAGATCACGCTCGGGGGCCACGGGTGGGACGACGAAGACGCGCGCCTCGTCGCCACGACCTTCAACACGCTCACCGACTCGGTGGCCCGCTTTCAGGCGCAGGCCGCGCAGCGCGACCGCCTCGCCTCGCTCGGGCGACTCTCGACAGTCGTGGCGCACGAGGTCCGCAACCCGCTGATGATCATCCGGGCGGCCCTGAGCACGCTGCGCCAGGACAAGGCCACGCCGGAGGACGTCCGGGAAGCCGTCACGGACATCGACGAAGAGACCGCGCGGCTGAACCGCATCGTCGGCGAGGTTCTCGACTTCGCGAAGCCGGTCCGGTTCGAGTTCACCGAGACGTCGCTGAACGACGTCTGCCGGTCGTCAGCCGAGGCCGCCACAGCCGGCGAGACGGCACCTGGCATCGTCCTCGCATTGGATCCGGCCAACCCACAGATGACCACTGACCCCGAGCGCCTCCGGACCGCCCTGATCAACGTGCTCACCAACGCCAGGCACGCCGTGCTGGCCGGAGCACAACCACCCGCCGAACCCGCGGCCGACGCGATCACGCTGAACACGGCGACTCTCGAGCAGGACCGTGCCCGCATCACCGTGACGGACCGCGGCGTCGGCATCGCCCCGGAACATCTGTCGGCCGTCTTCGAGCCCTACTTCACGACACGCCGCGCGGGCACGGGCCTGGGCCTGCCCATTGCCCGCAACATCATCGAGGGGCTCGGAGGCCACATCACCGTTGCCAGCGAGCCTGGCAACGGCACACGGATCCAGATCGACCTGCCCCTCTCCCCACGGGAGGCACGCGCATGACGGCAGGCCCGCACGGATCGGTCCTGCTGGCGGACGACGAGGAGAAGATCCGCCGGCGCCTCGGGCGCGCGCTGAGCGATGACGGCCACGAGGTCGTCGAAGCGGTGGACGGACTCGACGCCCGTCGCCAGCTCGGCCGGCGGACGTTCGACGTACTCGTGGCCGACAACCTCATGCCCGGCCTCACCGGACTTGAGCTCGTCCGCGACGTGGTGCGCGCCCTTCCGGAGGCGGACCGACCGCAGGTGCTGCTGATGACGGCCCACGCCACCGTCGAGAGCGCCATCGAAGCCATGAAGGCCGGCGCCCTCGAGTACCTGCAGAAGCCGTTCGAGGTCGACGAGCTGCGCGCCCTCGTCCGGCACGCCCTCGAGCACCAGCGGCTCCGTTCCGAGCGCCAGTACCTGATCGCGGAGCGCAACGAGGACTTCAACCACTACGGCATCGTCGGCAGAAGCGTCGGCATGCAGGAGGTCATCCGCCGGGCCGAGCGGGTGGCCGAGACCAAGAGCACCGTCCTCATCACCGGTGAGACGGGCACGGGCAAGGAGATGGTGGCGCGGGCCATCCACCACCGGAGCCTGCAGCGGGAGATGCCGCTCATCAAGGTGAACTGCGCGGCGATTCCCGAGACGCTGCTCGAATCCGAGCTCTTCGGACATGTGCGCGGCGCCTTCACCGGCGCCACCGCCACGAAGAAGGGCAAGTTCGCGCTCGCCGACGGCGGCACGATCTTCCTCGACGAAGTCGGCACGCTCGCGCCAGCGCTCCAGGCCAAGCTGCTGCGCGTGCTGCAGGAGCGCGAGTTCGAGCCGCTCGGCGCCGAGCGGAGCCAGAAGGTGGACGTGCGCGTCATAGCGGCCACCAACCGCGACCTGCGCAAGATGGTCGCCGACGGCACGTTCCAGGAGGACCTCTACTACCGCCTGAATGTCATCCCGATCGAGATCCCGCCGCTGCGCGAGCGGCGCGACGACATTCCCGCCCTCATCGAGCACTTCGTCGACAAACACAAGCACCGCAGCGGCCGCGCGGTCACGGGCGTACACGCGGAGGCGATCACCTCGCTCCAGCAGTACGCCTGGCCGGGCA
>JBIKWH010000064.1:0-8239 GCA_044356435.1 Vicinamibacterales bacterium | reverse complement strand
ACCGAGACGGAGAAGACGATCGCGGGCTGGACGGAAGCCCAGATGAAGGGTGGCGGCGGCTACCGCCCGGAGCCGCCGATTCCGGTCCGGAAGACCTACGACATCCAGCCGAAGGCGGGCGCAGCGGATTTCGACGACTCGGCCTGGGAGGTCATCGCGGCCGAGACGCTCCCGATGTACCGCTCCGGCGGGCAGCTGTGCTTCGGGTGGTATCGCATCACCCTGACGATGCCCGAGAAGGTTGGCGCCTTCGCCACCGCGGGCGCGAAGGCGTTCCTCAACCTCAGCGCCGACGACTACGGCGAGGTCTGGGTGAACGGGCGGCTGCCGCGCGGACTTCGCGGGCCGAACCCGCACGTCATCCACGGCTGGAACAACACGATGCGGGTACCGCTGGTCGACGCCGTCAAGCCGGGTGAGAAAGTGCAGGTCGCCGTGTTCGTGTCCAACGGCCCGCTGTCGGACACGCCCACCAACAGGATTTTCATCCGGTTGGCCGGGGTGGAGTTCGTCAGGTAAGGCCCTCCCAGATGGATCCAGTCAGACGCCAGATCCTGAAGACCGGTGTGGCGGCCACGGCGATGGCCGTGGCGCCGCGTGTCTTTGCGCAGACCCCGGCCGGCGGCTCGTTCTTCGAGAAGGGGGCGGTCCGCATCCACTACGAAGAGGCCGGTTCCGGCTTTCCGCTGCTGCTGCTCCCGGGCGGCGGACTGAACGCCACCATCGAAGGCCTGAAGCGCGGGAACCCGTTCGATGCGATTGGCGAGTTCAAGGGCGAGTATCGCTGCATCACGGCGGACCTTCGCAATGCCCCGTCGGGCCACTCCACCGGACCTGTCGAGGTGGATCGCCCGTGGGACTCCTACGCCGACGACCAGCTCGGGCTCATGGATCACCTGGGCATCGACAAGTTCGTGGTGATGGGGTTCTGCATCGGCGGACCCTTCATCTGGAACCTGTTGAAGCGCGCGCCGAATCGCGTGGCGGCCGCCGTGCTGGCGCAGCCCGTGGGCTGGACGCCGGAGATGCGCGACCCCACGTACCAGGGCGTCTGGTGGAACGGGTGGCCTGCGCAGATCGCGGCCAAGCGCGCGGACATCCCGCTCGAGACGGCGAAGCAGTTTGTCGTCCGGATGTTCGAAACCGATCCGGACTTCGTGTTCACGGTCACGCGCGATTTCGTCCGCTCGTGCCAGACCCCGCTGCTGGTGCTGCCGGACGACATCCCGGCGCACCCGTACTCCGTGGCAATGGAAACCGCCATGCTGGCGCCGAAAGCGGAGCTCAGCATGTTCCCGTGGAAGACGCCGAAGGAGCGCATCCCGATCGCGGTCCGTCAGATCCGATCGTTCCTGCGCGCGCACCGAACGACATCCGCGTGACCCAGGCTGGTGCCGCCGGCACTGTGGCGGCGCGCGACGGAGGCTTCAGTTCGCGGCGCCTGGTTCCGGCTCTCGTGCCGCGGCGAATGGCAACGTCACGAGCACGAGGAAGAGCATCAGGAATTCGGAGTCGCCGAAGTTGTATTCGAAGAACCCGGCCGCAAGCATCCCCGCGACCGCTGCGAGCCCGCCTGCCGCGAGCATCTTCGTCTCCGGGCGTTTGAAGAGCGGAATCAATCCTCGCACGAGCGAGACCAGGAACCAGACCCACACGGCCAGCGCCGGCAGGCCACGCTCGGCGGCGATGTGCATCGGCACGTTGTGCAGGTGCGGGTTGACCTCGTTGACGGCGCCCTCCACACGGTACTGCGCGTAGACGCGCGGCACCATGTTGGGGCCGACGCCGGTGAGCGGATGGTCCTTCACCATCGCCTCGCCAATCTCGAGCATCGCCACACGGTCGCGGCTCGTCGGATCCTTGCGGTCGAAGATCGAGACCATCCGGTCGACCACGCTGTCGGGTGCGAACGCGAAGGTCAGTGCGATCACGACGGGAATCACGCCGAGCAGGCGGAAGTCCTTCAGCAGGAACAGCAGCCCGACCGCGACGCTGACACCGACCCACGCGCTTCGGCCGAACGTCAGTTGCAAGGCCACAAGCAGCGCCGGCATCACGAGCGCGGCCCACATGCGTCGGTTGGCGCCAAAGACCAGCCGCGCGGCCGCGGCTGAGACAACCAGCATCAGGACGCCGGAGTAGGTCATGTAGTGGCCAAGCGTGCCGTGCGGACGCTGGCCGAGGTTGTCGTAGTGCAGGATGCCGAATTGCACGATGCCGACCGCGGCCGTCGCGGCGCCGACCGAGACGATCACATCGACGACGGTCGAGGCTTTCGATCCGCGCGCCAGGTGATACACCGCCGGCACGATGGCGAAGAGGACGAGTTGCTTGTCGCGGGCAAAGCTGCCCAGCGGGTCTGTCGAAAACAGGGAGACGATGAGCGTGAGGCCGGCGTAGGCGACGAGCGGGATGAGAAACGGCGGAGCCTCGGGTCGACCGCGTTCCTGCACGAGCCCAACGACCCACGCGGCGAGGAGCAGCGTGAGCAGGATCTGCGCGCCGGCGATCGAGACTTGCTGCGCGGCCACGAAAGCCAGCAGCAACCCGAACGTCACGCGGTCCAGCGTGGCCGTGCGCGGCGCAGTCAGGGGCAGCGTCGTCAACAGGTCAGTGTCCCGGATGGGAGGTTCGGCGTCGACCCGCTACGCCTCGACCGTTGCCTCGTCGATGAGCATCACCGGAATGTCGTCCTTGATCGGATAAACGCGGTGGCACGCGCCGCATTTGAGCGCGGTGCCGTCCTTGACGAGCGTCACGGGCGTCTTGCACTCCGGACAGGCGAGAATCTCAAGCAATTCAGCGTCGATCGGCACGGTCGCGCTCTCCTCTGTAGCTCCCGGGCACTATAGCATTCTGGAGTAGACTCACCCGATGAACGCGCGGCTCGCGCAGCGCCTTGCCGTGGCGGCCTTCGTGCTGCTCGGCACGCCGCTTTCCGCCCTCGCACAATCGCAGGCCGACGCCTACTACGAGTTCCTGCTCGGCCACCGTCTCGACGGGGATGGGGACGACAAGGGCGCGCTTGCGGCCTTCGAACGCGCCGCCGCCGCGGCACCCGCCTCGGCGCACATCCGCGCCGAGATCGCGGCCCTTCATCTTCGTCAGAACCAGGTCGCCGCGGCCGAGAAGTCCGCGCGCGCGGCACTCGCCCTCGACGCCGATTCCACCGAAGCCCACCGTGTGCTGGGCCTGGCGCTGAGCGGCCAGCCCGACCGCATGGTGGAGGCGGTCACGCACCTGGAGCAGGTGATTGCCACACCGGCCGGCGCCACCGACGTCTCGCTCCAGTTCACGCTCGGCCGGCTGTATCTGATCACGGGATCGGCGGCGAAGGCGGTCGACCTGCTGACGAAGATCGTCGAAGAGCAGCCGTTCCTCATGCAGGCACGGATGACGCTCGTGCAGGCGCTGACCAGCGCCGGCCGCGGCGAGGAGGCCATCGAGCTGCTCGCGCCTGTGGCCGGCACCGACGCCCGCCTGAACACCACGCTCGCACAGTTGCTGACGCGGGCGGGGCGGGTGCGCGAGGCGGCCGAGGCGCTCGGCCGCGCGGCCACCGCGAACCCCGGCAACCGCGAGGCGCAGATGCAATACGCCGCGGCGCTCCTGGCCACCGGCTCGAAGGAGGATGCCCGCAAGGCGCTGGGCGCCGTCGGGCCGCTGGTCGAGCGGAACGGGCGTGACACCGGCGCGTTGTATCTGCAGGCGCAGGGTCTGCGCCGGGTGGGCGACGTATTTGCCGCGGAGCGCGCCGCCCGCGCGATGCTGGCCGTGGATCCGAAGAGCGTGGCCGGCACCTCGGCGCTCGCACAGGCGCTCGGCCAGTCCCGCCGCTACAAGGACGTCATCGACACCGTGGAGACGTTTGTCGCCGGTCCCGGGAAGGGCCAGGATGTCGCCTCGCTGCTGTCGTATGTGAGCACGGCCTATCAGTCGCTGGGCCAGCACGACAAGGCGATCGACGCGCTGAAGCGCGCGAAGGCGGCTGACGCGGAAGACGACACGCTGGATCTCTACCTGGTTCAGGCGTACCTGACGGCACGTCAGTTCACGGAGGCAGCGGCGCTGGCCGAGACGGGTCAGAAAGCGGCGCCGGATGACCTCCGCTACACGATGCTCCAGGCCCGCGCGCGGTTCCAGGGCGGCGACCGGCCCGCGGCGCTGAGCCTGCTCGAACGGGCCGTGGCGGCGAAGCCCGACCACCTCGAGCTTCAGTTGAGCCTCGCGGAGCTCTACGGACAGGCGGGCCGGGTGGACGACGGGCTGGCGGTGCTGGCCAGGGCGGACACGCGCTTCCCCGGTACGGAGGCGATCGCCTTTCGCCGCGGCGCGGTGCTGGGTGAGGCCAAGCGGCATGCCGAGGCGGAGCGCGTATTCCGCGGCATCATCGAGAAGGATCCCCGCAACGCGGCGGCGTTGAACTACCTCGGCTACATGCTCGCGGACCAGGGCCGGAACCTCGACGAGGCCGTTGAGCTGGTGACCCGCGCGCTGGCCGAGGACGACGAGAATCCCTCGTTCCTCGACAGCCTCGGCTGGGCCTACTTCAAGAAGGGCGATCTCGCGCAGGCGGACAAGTTCCTCTCACGCGCCTCCGACGCGCTGCCGACCAACTCCGTCGTGCAGGACCACTACGGCGACGTGCTCGCCCGCCTCGGCCGCCAGAAGGAAGCGCTGCTGGCGTGGGAGAAGGCGCTGGCCGGCGACGGCGACGAGATCGATCGCCCCGCGGTGGAGCGCAAGCTGCGCGGCACCTCCCGCACCAGGAAGTAACCCTGTCCGCCCGGCCGATTCGCTGGTTGCCGCTGCTGGCTGTTGCGTCACTGGGCGTGGCCGGCTGTGCCCCCGGCGGTCTCCGCCTGCCGTCCGGAGACGGCACCCCGCTCCCTGATCCTGCCGCCGTGTTCCGCGCCGTGACGGCGCCGTGCGCCGGGTTGCGCACGCTGACGGCCGAAGTCGCGCTTTCGGGGCGCGTGGCGGGTGAACGCCTGCGCGGCCGCCTCGTGGCCGGCTTTGCCGGGCTGGACGCGATGCGCATCGAGGCGGCGGCGCCCTTCGGCGCGCCGGTGTTCATCATTGCGTCGAAGGCCGGGGTCGCGACGCTGCTGCTGCCCCGCGAGTCCGCGGCGCTCGAGGGTGAAGCCCCCGGCACGGTGATCGAGGCGCTGACCGGCGTGACGCTGACGCCACAGGATCTCCGCGCGCTGGTGACCGGGTGCCTCTCGACCGCGGAGGTGACGGGCGGGACGGCGTTCACCGGTGGATGGGCGTCGCTCCGCTTCGCGGACGGAGGCGTGATGCATCTCCGGAAACAGGGAGAACGCTGGACCGTGCGTGGCGGTGAGCGCGCGGGTTGGCGCGTGGAGTATCCGGCATGGCCGGGCACGTTTCCGGCGACGGTGCGGCTGCGCTCGACCGACGCCGATCTGCAACTGGAGGTCCGTCAGGTGGAGGCGAACGTGCCGCTCGACGACGCGGCCTTCACCGTAGTCATTCCGGCGGGCACACGACGCATCACGCTGGCGGACATCCGCCGCGCCGGCACCTTGAAGGAGTCTCGATGAGCGCCGTCGCGGTTCGCGCGCACGCGAAGATCAATCTGGACCTGCGCATTCTCGGCATCCGGCCCGACGGCTATCACGAGCTGCGGACGGTCTTTCAGTCCGTCTCGCTGCACGATGTCGTGAGCTGTGAGCTGCGGCCGGGTCCGTTCACGCTGGAGTGCGACGTCCCCGGCGTGCCGCTGGATCGTTCCAACCTGGTGTGGAAGGCGGCGCAGGCGCTGTGGCGGTCGCTCAGGCGGACGGGCGAGGTCGAAGGCGCGGTCGTGCGTATCCGCAAGCAGATACCGATGCAGGCCGGCCTCGGCGGCGGCAGCGCGGATGCGGCCGCGGCGCTCGTCGCGCTGGCCCGTCTGTGGAAGGTGCCTGTCCGCCCGTCGCAGCTGACGGACGTCGCCGGCACGATCGGCGCCGATGTGCCGTTCTTTCTGTCGGGCGGCACCGCGCTTGCGCTGGGCCGCGGCGACGAGATCTATCCCCTTGTCGATTTGTCCCGACACTGGGTTGTGCTGCTGACGCCGCGCTTCGGCGTGTCCACGGTCGAGGCCTACGGCTGGTACGACGCCGACCGTGCCGCGGGCACGCTGGCCGCACCGGAGCCGCAGTTCGTGCCGGGGCCCTGGCCCTCGCGCTCGGCGCAGATGGTGAATGACCTCGAGCCGCCGGTGGCCCAGCGGCATCCCGAGATCGTCGAGATACGCGCGCTGCTGACGCGGGCGGGTGCGGTCGCGGCATCGATGTCGGGAAGCGGGTCGAGCGTGTTCGGCTTGTTCCAGCGCCGCTCGGCGGCACTGAAGGCGGTGGCGGCGGCGGCGGCTCGCGGATGGGCGGCGGTCGCCACCGAATCGATGGGCCGGGCCGAGTACGCGCGCGCGACTCGCCCGCGCACCCGTCCCCGTCTGTAGTGGAGCGGCCTACCGGACGCCGGGCAGCGGCAGGCCCGTCGGGACGCCGTTACCGGGTGAGGCCGTCCGGCTCTTGAAGCGCCAGCCGTCCGAGGTTCTCACCAGCACGTCGCGATAGAGCACGCCGGTGCCGATCGTGGCCTTCGCAGGAGTGCCGGCCGGTGTGAAGCCGTCGACGGTCAGCACGTACGCCCAGCCGATCGCCCCTTCGGGTGACGCCTCGATATAGAGGTTCGAGAGCCAGCGCTTCAGCGCAGGCGTCCCGCCCGCCGCGAACGCCGCCAGTTCCTTGCGTCCCGTGAGCGTGCGGCCCTCGATCTGCATCGAGCCATCCGGCGTGAACGTCCGCGCGAACATCTCGCCCTGCTCCGCGGCGCTGTCGAGCCCGAGGTTGTTCCAGCCGTACAGGTTCTCGATCTCGACGTGGTCGATGGCCGCCAGCTTGTCCTTCTTCCCGGCCGGTTTCCGCGGGCCGTTCGCCGAGGCGTTCTTCGCGACCGGCGCGATGGGGCGTCCCTCGAAGGTCGGGAAGAGATATGGGAGCTTGAGCCCCGCGCTGCGGTTGTAGCGGTCCTTGAGGAACCAGCCCTCGGCGGTCTTCACCCAGGATTCCTGCAGCGTGCCGGCGGTGCTGAGCGTGACCGGCGCGCCCGAGTTGTCGACGCGGTACACCAGCGTGTAACGGAAGAGTGACGCACCGCCGGGTGCCGGCGAGATGACGATGTTCGAGTCCCAGTGATGGGTGCCCGACGTGGCCTTGGCGGAGTACTCCGCCATCTCCTTCGCGCTGTACCAGTTCGGCCCGCCGTCCCGCGTGAAGCTCATCTGCGGCGTAAAGACGCGCTCGACCACCGCGCCGCCATCCGCCCGCGCGCTGTTGTCGTAGCCGAGGTTGTAGTACTGCGCGATGTTGCGGATCTCGACGTAGTCCTCGGCGGTCAGCGTCTGGGCGGTCGCCGCCCCGCTGGCGAGCGCCAGCAGCAGAACTCCGGACAGGCAGGCTCGTGTCATCGCTAACTCCCCCTCGCGTGCAGCCGTAACGGCGTGCCGGTGCACGTCGCGTCGTGATCGATCCAGGTATGCCGATGAGTCTCGGGCGCGGATTCTAGCCGAGATTGACGGGGCCGTGTGACGTTGACCTGCGCACGGACGTGACCTACAGTGCCGCCCGGTCGGCGCCGAGGTCCACTCGCGACTGGCCGTGAGGATTCCACGATGAGACGTACTGCGAGAACGTGTGCGGCAGCGGCTGTGCTGGGGCTGCTCCTGGGCGGCCATGCCGTGGGTGTCGGCGCCCAGCAGGGCACGCCGACGATACGAACGTCCGGTCCGTATTCCGTCACCACGGTCGCCGACGGGCTCGACTTTCCATGGGGCATGGCGTTTCTCCCGGATGGCACGATCCTCGTCACGGAGCTGAAGGGGCAGCTACGCGTGATACGCGGCGGCGTGCTGCAGCCCGCGCCGATTGCGGGTCCGCCGGATGTCTTCGTCGAGCCGTACGGCGGCCTGATGGACGTCGTGCTGCACCCGAACTTCGCCGTCAATCGGTTCGTGTACCTCTCGTACAACAAGAGGGGGCCGGCGTTGCCCCCGGGTGTGACGACGATGGGCAAGCGCCTGACGCTCGGATACTCGCCCAGCGGTGATCGGCCTGAGCTGGAGCGGCTCACCAGCACGCTCGCCGTCGCGCGCGGGCGCTGGACGGGCACGGCGCTCACGGAGCTGAAAGACATCTTCGTTGGCGACGATTGGAAGGATCAGACCGTG